>CAZESO010000099.1:0-8135 GCA_964515325.1 uncultured Roseburia sp.
GCTTTATTATCTCTCGAAATTTGCAAAATTATGAATATGGAACAGCAGGTGTTGCAATATTTTTGGTATTTGTTATTGCTTATTTGATAGAAAGATTATTTGTGGCAATAAAAAAGAAAATTGCACAGTAATGAAAGGAAGTTTGTATTATGAAACAACAAGTGATATCAACAACAAATGTGATTGAAAAACTGAATGATATTTTTAAAACTGAAAATATATCGAAGGTTCTTTTGGTGTGTGATTCTGCGTTTGACTATCTTCAGACAAAGGAAGAGTACTTAAAGATGAATGTTCCGTATGTAATATTCAATCAGTTTACGCCCAATCCCCTTTATGAAGATGTGGTTAACGGTGTAGAAATGTTTAGAAATAATAATTGTGATGCTATATTGGCAATAGGTGGAGGTAGTTCCATTGATGTTGCAAAGTGTATTAAGCTTTATTCTAATATGGATGCTTCAAAGCTTTATTTGGAACAGGAATGCAAAGAAAATGATGTTACATTGATTGCGATTCCAACAACTTCTGGAACTGGAAGCGAATCAACCCGATATGCGGTTATTTATTATGATGGAAAAAAACAGTCGGTAACACATGAATCCATTGTTCCAAAGTATGCAATTTTGGATTACAGAAATCTTGTTACACTTCCTATTTATCAGAAGAAATGTACAATGCTTGATGCGTTATGTCAAAGCATCGAATCGTGGTGGTCTGTGAATGCTACGGAAGAAAGTAAAATATATTCTGTAAAGGCACTTACTATGATTGTATCTAACATGAAAGCATATTTAGCTAACGAGACAGAGGGCAATACTAATATGCTTATAGCAGCTAATTATGCAGGTAAAGCAATCAATATTACGCAAACAACAGCTGCTCATGCTATGAGTTATAAATTAACTTCTCTTTATGGCGTACCTCATGGAAGAGCTGTGTTTATGTGTTTGCCGCATATTTGGAGTTATATGAACGAAAAGCAGGTTCTTCCGGATATTTTTGTAGAGATTGCAAGAGTATTAGGTTATGAAACTGTAAATGAAGCAATTGATTTTTTGCTGAAGCTTGATAGTGAGTTATTTGATAATGATACGGTGACTATGAATAAAGAGGATTTGGAAATGCTTACAGTGTCTGTTAATCCTACCAGATTGAAAAATAATCCATTAATTTTTTCAAAAGATGAAATAAGAGATTTATACAGAAAGATAATGGAAAAATCTTGTTGTATAAAATTGTAGGGAATTATATAATGGGGAGAGGATTATGAATTAGTGGAGGTTACTATGAAAGCAAATCATTCAAAAAAGAAAATATTATTATCAATATCAATAGTAGTAGCCATCTTGGCTGTAATAATAATTGCATGTGCCGTATATTTAAGCGATTATTACAAAGCTGATACTAAAGCAATTGACAAATTTACAACCCAAAACAGTGTTTCAAAAGAGGTACTTGATAATAACACAATCATATATTCTGCCCAAAATGCGAAAACAGGTTTGATTTTTTATCCGGGTGGCAAGGTTGAATATACAGCTTATGAGCCATTAATGGAGGTACTTGCATCAGAAGGGATTATGTGTGTTTTAATTGAAATGCCATTTAATTTGGCAGTTTTTGATGTAAATGCGGCAGAAGGGATAGTGGAAGAATATCCGGATATTGAAAGCTGGTATATTGGAGGACATTCTCTTGGCGGTTCAATGGCAGCAGCTTATCTTTCTGAAAATGTAGAAGAATATGAAGGATTAATATTATTAGGTTCTTATTCAACTGCGGATTTGTCAGATTATTCACTCAAGGTTTTGTCAATTTATGGAAGTGAAGATAAGGTGTTGAATCGTGAGAAATATTCTGAAAATAAAGTTAATCTGCCAAATGATTTTGAAGAGTATGTTATTGAAGGCGGATGTCATGCTTACTTTGGAATGTATGGTGAGCAGGATGGAGATGGAAAGGCTTCCATAACCAATGTAGAGCAGATTAATATAACTGCGGATATGATAACAGAATTTATGGAAGAACAATAAAGTTTATAATATCAGGAGGCCAAGTATGAAAAGTACATTGATTAAAGACACAACTAAGGAAGAGAGAATAGCACTTATAAAGGAATGGGTTCCGGTGGATGATGGATTGAATGATTGCGATATTGACTTGTGGGATATGTATCGTGATTATATTGACGGAAAAAAGGAAATCGCAGAAATTAATGCAGAGTTCAATGCAGGATTTTAGAGATTGGAGATAAATATGGATAGAGAAAGATTGGACAAGCAGTTTAAGTTCTGCCTTGAAGCAGACAAGGAGAAATCAATTAAAAGACAGACATATTTGTCAGATGGAGTGAATAAAGAAAACGATGCAGAACATGCGTGGCATATGTCACTTATGACCCTTATTTTAAGTGAATATGCCAATGAAGAGATTGATGTATTAAAAACTATTTCTATGATTTTAATTCATGATATTGTGGAAATAGATGCAGGCGATACATACGCTTATGATGAAAATGCCAAGAAGAGTCAGCGAGAGCGTGAAGAGAAAGCAGCGGATCGTATTTTTGATATTTTGCCGGAAGACCAGAAGAAAAAGTTTAGAGCTTTGTGGGAAGAGTTTGAAGCAGCGGAAACCAAGGAAGCTAAATTTGCCCGGGCTATGGATAATGTACAACCTTTAATGCTCAATAATGCAACAGGTGGTAAGAGCTGGGCGGAGAGGGGTGTTCGTATTAGTCAGATTTTAAAAAGAAATCAGATTACTCCTGAAGGCTCAAAGGAGTTATGGGATTATGCCTATGAGAATATGATTAGCCCAAATGTAGATAAAGGCAGAATCGTTGATGACAGAGAATAATATTCAAAATTGTATGGATAAGGAATGAATTAAAATGATAAAAGCAGTATTTATTGATTATACAGGAACTATAATTACTACAGGTGGTAAAGATATCGAAGAGTTTGTGAGAAGGGTTTGCCAAAATAGTGATATGACAGATCATAAGGAGTTCACAAACTATTGGTGGGGAATGGTAAAGGAATACGAAGGCGGTTGCGGAGATGATTCATATGTCACAGAAGATGAAATGGTAGACAAAATGCTGGATAGATGTGCAAAAGAGATTCATCTGAGAGAAAATTTTGACGAGCTTCACACATTATGTCAGCGTTTTTGGATGTATGCACCACTTTTTGAAGATACAAAAGAATTTTTCGAAAAATGTCCTTATCCAATATACATTATTAGTAATAATGGTGAGAAATATATTGCAGAAGCGATGCGAGTAAATGATATTTCGCCGACAGGCATTATTTCAGCAAATGCAGTAAAAGCAAGTAAGCCACACCCAAAACTTTTTAACAGAGCCTTGGAAGTTAGCGGATGTAAGCCAAATGAAGTTGTTCATATTGGTGACTCCATAAGCTCAGATGTCAATGGTGCAAAAGCAGTAGGAATTAACCCTATATTGTTGGATAGAAAAGGCAATGCCGGAAATATAGATGTTCCTGTGGCTAAGAGCCTTATAGAAGCCTTAGAGATAATTAGGTTCTAAATATTATTGTAAATAGTAACAGGAGTTCATGCTAATTACTTAGTGTGAACTCTATTCTAATTTATTTAAAAAATTTTGAGTGATTTTATATTTGGGCTTCGTATTGTATAGTGAAAAGAAAATTTTGAAAGGGTAAAGAGTATATGAATGATGACGAATTAATACAATTAATCAAAGACAATCCCGATATGGGAATTCACAGAGCTATGCAATTATATGGAAAAGCGGTTAACACCATTTGTCGGGCTGTTTTGAAGGATTGCGAAGAGGGGTTGGTAGACGAAGCGGTAGCAGATACATTTTTTAAGCTATGGAAGAATAGTGGGCAGTTTGTACCAAAGGAAGGGCAACATTTAAAGAGTTGGATTTATTCCATTGCGAGAAATTCGGCAACGGATATTCGCCGTAAAAATGGATATTCGCTTGTATCGTTGGATGATGAGAATGAGTTAGAACCGGTATCGGATATTTCTGTTGAAACAGAGGTACAGAAAAAGGAAATCAAGCAAATATTGCGAGAAGTAATTGAAAAGCTTGGAGAACCGGATAATCAGGTTTTTCTTATGAAATATTTTCTATTTATGAAAAATAAAGATATTGCAACTAAGCTTAATATATCAGAAAAGAAAACAGAAAATATTTTGTACAGAGGAAGGACTAAACTCAAAGAAATGTTGATAAAAAGGGGGATTACATGTTATGAAGAATAAGGATTTATTGTATGAATTAATGGAAGAAATAAATGATACTGAGGCGGATATGATAGAAAAAAATTTGTATGATTTAGAAGAGGAGTCAGTGGACGATGTTTCATTAAAGAGGCAGGAAAGCTTGGTTTTGGATAAGATTCATGCAGAGCTTGGCGAACAACATTTGACAGAACAAACATCAAAAGGAAAGAAAGCTTCAAAACGCAAGATTAATAAAAGAAAGTTTGTAGTGCTTGTGGCAGCAGCTGTTATGATGTTTAGTATGATTGTCTATGCAAGAGTAAATGAATGGGATATAGAATTTGCCAAATTAATTGGATTAAATGGAGCAATGGAAGAATTAGACGGTGGGTTTGTAAAGATAGATAAGTCGGTTAAGAAGGGCGATATTACAATAACTGCAGTGCAGTCAATTGGAGATAAGAACAACCAGTGGATTCAGTTTGATACAGATGTTCCTTGGACAATAGGTGAAAGTGAAGAGGAATATTATATGTTTGAGGATGTTGATATTGAATTGAATAAGCTTTTTGGAAGGGCTGAAGGGTGCTCTGCAATGTGGTACTGCTATAATAATAATGGAAATGTGTCGTTGCTGTTGCAATTAAGTGAAAAGGATATCAATCGACTTAATGTGAACATTAAATTGAAAAATTTGTATCAATGTAATGATGCAGATGAAAATTCTGAAGATATACTGGTAAGTGGCGAGACATGGGAATTTGAATGGAAGAACTATTATTCATCAAATACAATAACAAGACATCCAAAGACCAAAATAGATGATTTGACAATTGATACTATAGAAGTTACACCTATATCCATACGAGTGGAAGCGACAGGTTCATATTCTGAAAGCGATTCAGAACGATTATGGGTAGACGAGATTACACTTTCTGATGGAACAATTATCCCTTGCATTGAAGAGGGTGGTGGTTGTAGAGATGGAATGTATATGCATAAGGAATATTTTTATGGTGAAAATCTGGATGACTATGAGAATTACAAATGTATTGATGTGGATGAAATAGTATCCGTTACAATAAATGGTGAAGAAATAGAGATTAAGTAAACTGCCACCGGGTAGTAGAATGTATGAAGCATTCGTGAGCATATCGTTAGGTCTTATAAGATATGTTTGCGGATGCTTTTTTGGAGGTTAATATTGAAAAATTATTTTACAAAACAGGAAATCATGTTGACATTTTATTGGCTATAGAATAAGATAATTACATAAATTCTTAGGAATACAGCAGGTTTCATTTTGGTATCATAATCAAATTTCACGAAGAATCAAAATATTTCCAAACAAAAAATGTAATTACAATTTAAGGAGGGATATTTATAGTTAAAGATACTGGATTAATTAGAAAAATATTAGCTGAAAGGTTGAAAGAGTTAGAGGTGGTGGCGGCTAAGGCAGAAAAGTCATTGAAGAAAGCACCAAAGGGGTCGTTGATGATATCTAATTCAAATGGAACTAAGCAATATTATCAAATGCTTGGTGATAAGCAGAAAAAGAAGAAATATATTTCAGCAAGTAATAAGGATTTGGTCCGAAGTCTTGCACAAAAGGATTATGATAAGATTTTTCTAAAGGTAGCAAATAGAGAAATAAAGCAAGTCAAAAAGATTCTTGAAATTCTTCCAAATACAGAACTTATCGATGTTTATTCAAAATTGATTCCACAAAGAAAAGAATTGGTAGAGCCTTATATATTAGACGATGAACAATATGTAAGACAATGGTTGAGTGTTGAATATAAAGGTAAGCCTTTTGATAAGGATGCACCTGAAATAATGACAGAAAAAGGGGAAAGGGTTCGCTCTAAATCTGAAAAAATAATAGCAGATAAACTTAAACTAATGGGAATTCCTTATAGATATGAGTATCCATTAAAACTAAAGGGCTTCGGAACGGTATATCCGGATTTCACATTGCTAAATGTGAATACAAGAAAAGAAATTTATATGGAACATTTTGGTATGATGGATAATGAGGAATATTGTCGAAAAGCCATTAATAAGCTTGAGCAATACACCAAAAATGGAATTTATATAGGTGAAAATTTGATTGTAACATTTGAAACTTCGTTGCATCCTCTTAAGATACAAGTATTAGAATGTATATTGAATGAATTGGTTCCAAAAGAAGGTAACTAGATTGGGTGAATTGTCGTAAGAATCTTGTTGATTTAAAATGCTACGGGCTTTTGGTGATTGTATTTGAAGTTGACCCGTAAATTTGACACGAAAAAAGTAGTGATTTTGATAAAATTACGGGTTAAAAGAGGATATGGATAAATATGCCCGTAAAATCTCGATAGAAAATCAATATTATGTAAACTTGACGATGCTAATAGAAGAATTTTTACGGGGAATTTGAAGAGAAATTGAATTAATCCCGTAAATATGAGAATTATTCCTAAATTTGATGAAAAAAACTACGGGGAAAAAGCTGAAAAATGAAGATTCCCCGTAATTTTTGAAAAATAGTTAACATAATTCTTAAAAAGTCTCGCCACAGACCTGCAAATTACAAAAACATCATACAATCAAAATCAACCAACACCAAAAACACATAAAAATAAGAAAAAAACACTTGCCAATTTGACAAAAATGTGGTTTCCTTATATTTGGTGAATTTTAGAATCAATATTTTCCCTAAGGAAGGATTAAGGACATGAAAAAAGTTGTAAAATTTGGTGGTAGTTCACTTGCAAGTGCAAGTCAGTTCAAAAAAGTTGGAGATATTATAAGGGCAGATGAAGCCAGAAGATATGTTGTACCTTCAGCTCCAGGTAAGAGATTTAATGAAGATACAAAGGTAACAGATATGTTATATGGCTGTTATGCATTAGCGGAAGAGGGAAAGGATATTACAGACGCTCTTCATAAGATTAAGGAAAGATACAACGAGATTATCAAAGGCCTTGATCTTGAATTATCATTAGATGATGAATTTGAAACAATCAGAGAACAGTTTTTAGCTAAAGCTGGTAGTGATTACGCAGCTTCAAGAGGTGAATACTTAAATGGTATCATCATGGCTGAGTACCTTGGATATGAATTCGTAGATGCTGCAACTGTTATTTTCTTCGATGAAGATGGTAACTTTGATGCAGACAAGACACAGGAAGTGTTAAGCGCTAAGCTTGCAAATATTGAAAGAGCAGTAGTACCAGGTTTCTATGGTGCATATGCAAATGGAAAGGTTAAGACTTTCTCAAGAGGTGGTTCAGATGTTACTGGTTCTATCGTGGCAAAGGCTGTTAGAGCAAACCTTTACGAGAACTGGACAGATGTTTCAGGCTTCCTTGTAGCAGACCCAAGAATTATCCACAATCCACAGGTTATCAACACAATTACATATAAAGAGCTTAGAGAGCTTTCTTACATGGGTGCATCAGTACTTCACGAAGATGCTATCTTCCCTGTAAGAAAAGAAGGTATTCCAATCAATATTAAGAATACAAACAGACCTGAAGATGAAGGTACAATGATTGTTGAAAGTACATGTCGTCAGTCTAAGTACACAATTACAGGTGTTGCAGGTAAGAAGGGCTTTGTAGCTATCAATATTGAAAAGGATATGATGAACTCAGAAATCGGTTTTGGTAGAAAAGTACTTGAAGCTTTCGAAAAGCATGGAATTTCATTTGAGCATGTACCATCTGGTATCGATACAATGACAGTATTTGTTCATCAGCCAGAGTTTGAAGGTAAGGAACAGCTTGTATTGTCTGATATTCACAGACTTTCACAGCCAGATACAATTGAAATCGAAACAGACCTTGCACTTATCGCAGTTGTAGGTCGTGGTATGAAGGCTGTAAAGGGTACAGCTGCCAGAATCTTTGCAGCGT
>CAZESO010000100.1:0-8050 GCA_964515325.1 uncultured Roseburia sp.
ACGAACATATATTATATTTAAGTTTCTTAGTTCCACACCAAGAGCAATCCCAGTAATCCAAATCTTTTCCTTTTATTTCTTGAATATCCATCACTTCTTCTTTATTTTTACCTTCTTCCTCATATTCACTATAATAATAATCATCACCACGAATTTTATTAAACATAAACCTTAATAAAGTAGTTGTAATACTCATAGTTAAAATAAAAGGGAATATATTAGCAAACATATCTAATGCTAATGCAAGTATTCCTTCTGATGAACTTTCAAAAAGCGTAGCAATTTCCATATAAAAACCTCCAATTATCTAGGTGGAATTTGTCGGAAAGCCTTATTAACCCTAGCCTACAGGGTAGTTGCAAGTGGCTTTTTTATGTGACCTAAACCGACAAAACCTTATTAACCCTTAAAAATTTCTTTGATATATGTTTCACGCAATGAAGTATATGCACCACACAAACTCGCTTGCAAATTAAAACAATCATCAATGTCCAACATTCCAATTGCCAACAACATTACTGTCCTTTCAATTCCTACAGATAAATGCGATAAAGCTTCTAAAAAATCATCATTTTTCAAACTTTCATCAATACGAACTATTGTTTCATCTAATTCTTTTAACTCATGTTTTAATACAATTTTATTTGTCATAAATCCACCTGTACAATTAGTACAATCCTTTTTTTTATTTGAGGGTTACTACTCCACGCACCCACAACAGCCGTCACATCACCGAAGGTTACCAATGCACCCACAACAATCACTACATCACAAAAGAAGCACAAAAAAAGATACTCCTTTCGAAGTATCTTTAAAGCTTCATTGTTTAAATTTGCAACTAATTCGTAAAACTTCTATTTTTCAAATAGTTGATTTTTTAAATTTGACAGCATTGTTATTTTGGGGACATTTTAACATATGCTATCAAATTTAAAAACCGCGCTCCGTTTTTTCGGTATATATAAGGTCGCGCTATGCAACTACCACTACAAATTTTTTGCTTTACAAAAAATTTTTCATTTTCGAAAAACCTATCCAGTTTTACGAATAGTTGGATACATATAAAACCATAGTTCCTTAACTACCTTTTATTTACTGACTTTTAAGCTTCTTATTAACAATATCAACTATCAAATCAACTGTATCATCCACACCAAGCATTGTGCTATTAATACAAACATCATATGATACCGCATCGCCCCATTTTTTGCTTGTATAGCAATTATAATAGCTGGCACGCTTTTTATCAGTTTTATTAATAAAGTCTTTTGCTTCAGATATTTTTTTAATTTCTGGATGTCTGTCCATTACACGTTTAATTCTTGAATCCATATCACCATAAATAAATACTTTAAGTACATTATCACATTCTTCAAGAGCATAATCAGCACATCGACCTACAATTACACAAGATTCTTCATCCGCAAGCTTCTTTATTGCATCAAACTGTGCCAAAAACACTTTATGACCAATTGGCATATTTACACCACCAATTGTAGAATATCCCATTGAATATGTATCCATTACAAGTGAATATAAAAAGCTTTTAGTTGGAGCTTCATCATGTTCTGCAAATATTTGTTCACAGAGTCCGCTATCTTTGGCTGCAACAGAAATTAATTCTTTGTCATAACATTTTATTCCAAGCTTTTCAGCCACTTTAAAACCAATTTCACGACCTCCGCTACCAAATTGTCTGCCTATTGTTATTGTGAAATTTTTACTCATAAAAATGCCTCCATTTCTAAGTATTAAATCATTTTTTATAAATTCTTTATATTTTTATTTATTTTTTAGAATATTAACTAACTTCTCAAAATATTCCGGTAAAGGAACCTCAAATTCCATATATTCTTTGGTTCTAGGATGAATAAAGCCTAAAACCTTTGCATGTAATGTCTGTCCCTGTAAATTAAAACTAGAACTTTTAGGACCATACAAAGAATCTCCCAACAATGGATGGTTTATACTTGTCATATGTACTCTTATCTGATGAGTTCTTCCGGTTTCAAGCTGACATTCAATATATGAATAATTCTTAAAACGCTCAATAACATGATAATGAGTTATAGCTTCCCTACCATCTTTTATAATTGCCATTTTCTTTCTGTCAGAAGGATTTCTTCCAAGGGGCGCGTTTACGGTACCATCATCCTCTTTAACCGAATTATAGACAATAGCATGATATTTTCTTGTAATTGAATGCTCTTTCAGTTGTTCTGCAAGAAAATTATGTGCATAATCATTCTTACATACTACCAACAATCCGGTTGTATCCATATCAATTCTATGAACTATTCCAGGTCTTAATTCTCCATTAATGCCAGATAAATTATCCTTGCAATGATGCATTATGGCATTTACTAATGTTCCGGTATAATGTCCCGGTGCCGGATGAACAACCATCCCTTTAGGCTTGTTGACAACCAACAAATCATCATCTTCATACACAATATCCAAAGGAATATCTTCTGCCTGAATATCAATTTCAACTGCTTCCGGAATAGTAACACATATTATATCATTCTCTTTTACTTTATAATTGGCTTTAACAAGCTTTCCATTAACAGAAATTTGTTCATCATCAATAAGTTTTTGAATCCTATTCCTAGTAATATCCTCCAGATTATCTGTCAAATATTTATCAATTCTTATACCTTCGTCATCCTCTGTGACTACAATTTTTCCATCATACATTATTTATTACCATTTTTTTCTGGATTTAATAATCATATCCAGTTCCTTTTCCTTCATTATAAACAATAATACAAACATTAATGCTGTACCTACCGTAACATAACAGTCAGCCATATTAAATACCGGAAAATCCATAAATACAAGATCCAAAAAATCTATTACATAAGATAATCTTATTCTATCAATAAAATTACCAACCGCACCGGTAAACAACAACATAAGTGCAATATTAAAAAATATATATTTTGTCTTATTTATCACATCACTATTTGTATTTATTATAACAGATGTTTTCAAATAAAAAAACAATATTATTGGTAAAATTATAGTCGTTAATATAATAAAATATGTTCTTTGTCCTTGCAACATACCAAATGATGCACCTTTATTTCTTACATAGGTAAATCTTAGAAATCCATTAATAAACTCTGTCGATTCCCCTATATCCAAATGCTTTGTTGTTAAATATTTTGTATATTGATCAATAAATAACAATATTACAAATGAAACAATTAATAAAATAATGTCCTGTTTTCTTATTGATTTAATAAATTCTCTCATCTTATAACTCCTATTTCACTTATGGGGCTTTTACTACAAAATGAGCTGTTGCAAAATTCGCAACAGCTCTCCTAAGTTCAAATATATTATTGCTGCTTAAAGTTTGAAACATCAAATCCACCATTGATGAAATCCTGAAAATCACCAGAAATATCAACTGATTCAGGTGTGATAATAAATATGTAACTAGAAATCTTCTGTAAATTACCATTTATTGAATAGCATGAACCTGATGCAAAATCAATAATTCTCTGAGCTATATCCACATGTAAACCTTCAAGATTTAAAACTACTGCTCTTCCTGATAACAATGTATCAGAAATCTCTCTTGCCTCTTCAACATTCGATGGCTTAATAACACAAACTTCCATATTCCCTCTTCCCGTACGCATTGGTACTACCTTATTTGATGATTTACCAAAAGATTTCTGTACTTTAACAGGCTCCTTTTCAGCTTCTTTTGCTGCCTTTTTATCTTCAAAGCTATCTATGTCAGAATTCTTTGAACCGCCTAAAAACTTAGATTTCTTTGTTTCTAAAACTTCATCATAGTCATCATAATCATCATAATCATCGTAATCGTCATACTCCTCATCATAATCATCATCGCTGAGCTTGAAAAAGTTTAAGAATTTATCTGTAAATCCACTCATTTATAAGCACTCTCCTTGTCTATTTATTATAGTTTCTTTCGCCAAATATGCTCGTACCAACTCTTACCATAGTTGCACCTTCTTCAATGGCCACGGTATAATCTCCGCTCATTCCCATCGAAAGCACATTCATACATACATTATCAATGTTTTTGCCATCAATGTCAACAGATAATTGCTTTAATTTTCTAAAAATTTCTCGATTATCTTCTCCATTTTCTACAAATGGCGCAATAGTCATCAATCCTTGTATACGAATATTAGGCATATTCGCGATTGTTCTAATTATTTCTTCTGTTTCTTTTGTATCAAGTCCAAATTTGCTTTCTTCACATGCTACATTGACCTGTATCAAAATATTTACAATAACATTTTTCTTAGAAGCCTCGTTTTGAATTTCTGTAGCAAGTCTTACAGAATCAACCGAATGAATAAGATGGACCTTATCCACAATATATTTAACTTTATTTCTTTGTAAATGTCCTATTAAATGCCATCTTATATCCTTTGGTAAATGCTCATATTTATCACACATTTCCTGAACTTTATTCTCACCAAAATCTCTAACACCAATGTCATATAATTCTTTGATATTTTCTTCCGGCTTTGTCTTACTTACAGCAATCAACAGCACATCTTCACTATTTCTGTTAGCATTAACAGCTGCATCCTGTACTTCTTTTAAAACCTCTTTATAATTGTCGCTTACCATAAAATACTCCTATCTATATACTATATCTTCTTCGTTTACCAGACTGCTGTCTAATACAATATGGTCATATACCAACAAACCATAATTAGTTCCACTCTCAACTATGTAATAGTCAGAATTTTCATCAATTATAATAACTTCTCTAAAAACACAATAACCATTATTGATATTATAAACACCTTTTAAAGAATCCTTTGTTCCTATTCTATATTTGTCATCCGAACCGGTTTTCTGTATATAATCTCCATCATTAAAAATTTCTGTCGATACAAAGTAATATTCTTCATTTTCTGAATATATTTCAGGAATTGTATACTCAACAGACAGCTTATTATCCTCATCATATACTTCAAGCATAAATCCTATATCACTTGTATTTCCGCCTTTAGTTCCATATTCTTTTGGAATAATATAAAAATCTTTCTCAACCAATGAACTTTTTGGTATTTTAAGACCGGATTTTGTATTATTCTCAATTTTTACATCAATAAATCTTTGATCAATAAAATTAATCATATTTAAATTTGAAGTCAGCTTACCATAAGTTTTTCCTTGAATATTTACAATTTCAAAACCAAACTCATATATTTTATTACTATCATTAAGTCTAACTTCAACTTTAGTTCTATCTGTTAAATTTTCAACATCAACAGAATCCAACGGGATAACAATCCCCCAATCCTCACTTGTAACGATTTTATATATCGGTGTTCCAATATTAACAAGCTCGTTTGTTTTACTCAAAACTTTTTTATATTCTTTTTTTTCAAAGTCAGCTGTCACAAGATTTTCAAATGTCTTGCCTTCATAACCGTCCGTATAATATGTTACAATACCTGAAACGGCTGCATTACTAACTTTAAAATAAGCAGCAACATCTTCTGTAGTCAACTCTGACAGATTATTTATGTTATTATAATTAATCTTTTCAGAAATAAGAGACTGAACCTCCGATTTGAATGTATATACATTTTTAAAATCATTATTATCATATTCCTGTGTAAAGCTTGATATCTTATTCTTTATATCATTAAAATCATCCTGCGTAAATGTACTTTCACCATTCTGACTTTCACTGAAAACCGCAGATAATTTACCACTTTCATCAATACTACAAACAGTATTACCAATGGCAGTTTTTGAACAATCCGGCAAATGATGACTTACATAACCATTGCTTTCTGCTGTCACCACAACTTCTTCTCTAATAATAATTCCCTCATAAGACTTGTTCGCACTGGCTGCTGTTGTACCATACACTACTTCATAGTATGATATTTTCTCTCTTGTAACATATAAAAACATATATGAAACAAGATACACAAAAAGTATCATAACTACTATTGCTCCAACATTAAATCTTCTTTTTTGCTTATATTTAATAACTCTTCTTTTATTATTTTTATTATTTCTATTATTTTCACTCATATCTTATTCCTCTAATGGATAAAAACGCAATAATCAAACATCTTTTATTATACTCTAAAAGGCTTTCAAAGTCCACATTTACCATATTATTTTTTATTTATTTGTAATAAAATTCCAACTTAAAAAGTAATATTTTTTCATTTTATGTAAAAAATAAGAGTGTCAATATAATTAAGGATTCTTTTCCTTGGATTGGAGGTTATTATGAACACAAAAGGATTAGATTATACAATTTTAACAATTGCAATCATCGGGGCCATAAACTGGGGATTAATTGGATTTTTTAACGTTGATCTTGTAGCTTTATTATTTGGAGAAATGACATTAGTTTCAAGAATTATTTATTCAATTGTTGGTCTTTCTGGTTTATACTTAGTGAGTCTTTATGGTCGAGTAGTAAATTCAATGGATACAATGTAAAATACAATAAATGGGGCAATCGCATAAAGCGATTTGCCCCATTTTCATTAACGATACATTTCACGCCAATCCAAATCTCCTCGCTGAAGAGCAAGTATCATGATTTCGGCTGTAGCAAGATTAGTTGCTAATGGAATATTATTCATATCACATAATCTAAATATATTTTTGAAATCCGGTTCATTTGGCTTTGGCATAGTTGGATCTCTGAAGAATATAACCAAATCAAGCTGATTTCGTTCAATTTGAGAACTTAACTGCTGTTCGCCACCTAAAGAACCTGCTAAAAACTTATAAATAGAAAGATTTGTAACCTCCTCTATAAGTCTTCCGGTTGTACCTGTTGCATACAGATCATGCTTGCTTAATATCCCTTTATAAGCAATACAGAAATTCTGCATCAATTTTTTCTTTGAATCATGTGCTATTAATCCTACATTCACCCTGAACACCTCCTATAGTAACTTTTTGTATTGCAATCCAACATTAAATACAAATCCTAATCCAATAAACAAACTTACAAGTGAGCTTAAACCATAACTTACAAAAGGTAATGGAAGTCCTGTGTTTGGTAATAATTTAGTAACAACACCAAGATTTACAAATGATTGAATAGCAATCAATCCCCCGAAACCGCAACATATTATTTTGCCCATAATATCAGGAGCATGTGCCCCTGTATAAAAGCATTCAAAACATATAAGCGCCAGTAAAACAACCACTGATGATGTTCCAACAAAACCTAATTCTTCTCCAACTATTGCAAAAATAAAATCTGTTTGTGGTTCTGAAATATAATTACCGTTTTTAACGCTGTTTTCATCATCATTATAGAGTCCTTTACCCCACAAACCACCGGAACCAATTGCCATAAGTGCATTATCCTGCTGATAATTAATTTTCTCATCCTCTGAATTAAGGAAACCCTGAATTCTATCCATCTGATACTCCTTAAGAATTATCTGGTCCGGTTGCATTATCAAATAGAAAAAAACACCAACAAGCAAAACACCAACAGCTAATACACCACCTATTATCTTATAGCTTATTCCACCAATGTACATTATTATGCAAAATACCGCACATATAACAAGACTGGTAGATAAATCCGGCTGATCAAGAATAAGTGCCAAAGGAATAGCAAATACTACACCAATATATAAAATTATCTTAAATGTATTTATTCTATGGTGATATTTATTTATTATGGCTGCCAAAACTAATATTATAAATATCTTTGTCAACTCTGATGGCTGTAACTGGAAATAACCTAAATCAATCCATCTTTGGGCACCTTTTATATTTTCGCCCCACAATTTTACTGCTAAAAGCAGTGCAAAATTCAAAAGATAAATCAGCCAATAGAACCTTAATATAAAATGATAATCTATAAGCATTATCACTATCATAGTTACCAAACCGAGGCAAAGTCCAAATATCTGTTTCTTATCATAGCCTTCACCCGGTCTGGCACTACCAATTACATTTATACTAAGTATACATATAGCCATTACCCATACAAATAATCGTCCATTAATATGATTATATTGATAACTTTTCAATTTTTCAACAATTTTTT
>CAZESO010000101.1:0-8031 GCA_964515325.1 uncultured Roseburia sp.
CATACCAATTTGCTTCTGCCATACAATCACCTTATTATAAAATAAATCCTAAGCCGCTCTGAATGATGTTGTCAACAACAACAATAACGACTCCTAAAACAATAGTAACCAGTACAACTGCTAATGTTTGACGAGCTACAGTAGCTTTGTCAGGCCAAATAATTCTCTTGAATTCTGCTTTAATACCTGAAAACCTACTTTTCTTTGGAGTCTTTTCAACTTTTTTAGAAGTTTCCTTCTTTACAGTTGTTTCCTTAGATTCGCTCATAGTGTCCTCCATTCTCATTACTTTGTTTCTTTGTGTAATGTGTGTGATTTACAGAACTTGCAATACTTCTTTGTTTCCATTCTGTCCGGATGTGTCTTCTTGTCTTTAGTCATATTGTAATTACGCTGTTTACAATCCGTACATGCCAATGTGATTTTTACGCGCACAACTTCCACCTCACTTTATATTCATTTTGTTTTGCGTTTTTCTTGTACTCTTAAAAAAGGGCACAAAAAAAAGACTTCTTCCATCGCCCAACTACTATAACACAAAACACATTTGCAAGTCAAGGAAATAAAAATATTTTTGACAAAAAATCCAACAAATGTTATAATGTATTTGTAAAAATGGATTTTTACCACAGTTAGTGTTCTGAACAAGGAGGTGATTCAGATGATTAGCAGCGCGTTAAGTTATTATGTTTCTTCTTATAACAAGGGAAGCATTTCTAAGTATGAAACCCACAAGAAAAGTGAATTAAGAGATGTCTATAACAATATGCTGAAGATTAACAAAAAGTCTCCATTATATAAATTAGCATCTACAGATAGTGTTAAGCAGTACGCTATTGATTTAAAAGAAACGGCAAGACAGATTAAGTATGTAGCCGCATCACTTACTGACGAAGAAGGTAACATCTCCGGTTCTTCCAAAAAGAAGGCCTCTTCATCTAATAATAAGGTGGCTAAAGCAAAATTTATCGGTTCTTCATCTGACAAAGACTCTGTTATAGAAGACATAGTTCTCAATGTAACAAAGCTTGCAACACCTCAGGTGAATGAAAGCAATTATTTACAAAAAGATACATACGGTTTATCCAAAGGACCATATTCCTTCGATTTAAGCATTGGCGAATATACTTACGAATTCCAATTCAATGTTAAATCAAATGACACTAACAATGATATTCAACATAAGCTTGCCAGATTGATAACCAACTCTAATGTTGGTATAACTGCAGAGGTTATTGAAAATTCTGATAATCAATCAGCGTTAAGATTAACTTCTAATGCAACTGGTATATCTTCTTATAACAACAAAGGTTTAACATTTGTAATTGCCGACTCTGCCGGCGAAGAAAATGGTGATGCAGTTGAGTTTTTAGGTTTGGACCATGTTAAGAGCGAACCTGGCAACGCAGTTTTCACTCTTAATGGTATAGAGCACACATCCGGTTCAAACACCATCTCCTTACCAGACAGATTCGAAATAGAATTGTTAGGAATAAGTATTGAAGGTGATGACACAGTTATAGGTTTGAAGCCTGACTTTGATGCTTTGGTTGAGAATATTTCTGAATTTATTGACACTTACAACCATACAATCGATTTTGCCAAGAATAAATCGACCGGAACATATGAATCCAGTCAATTTTATAGAGATATATCAGGAATTGCGAAAGCATACAGACATTCATTAGATTCTTCAGGTTTCACAGTTTTACCTGACGGACATTTGCAATTAGAAGAAGCTTTACTTGTGCAATCAGCCAAAGAAGGAACATTATCTGAGAATCTTGATAAGCTTAATCACTTTAAGAACTCACTTGTCAGAAAGTCAGATAATATAGCTTTAAATCCTGTACAATATATAGACAAGAAGTTAATAGCATATCCGCATCCAACAAAGAACATGCCTAGCCCATATGTTACATCTATGTATAGCGGTTTCTTGTTTAATGGATATATTTAGTAAATATTTAAGGTACATGCCACGACCGTGATATGTACCTTATTTTTTACCATATTCTTTCTACTTCATCCAGGATATACCTTATGCTTTTCTCCAATTCAACAGCATAAACATAAACAAACGCCAAATCAACAAATGCAATAAGTTCTGTTTTTTCTTCCTCTGATGCATCAAATTTCAACGAAGCAAGATATTCATTCAAAACATCGATATTACTTATGTCTCTATTCTTTTCCTTTACTTCCACTGCATTCATAAATATATTCAGAAACACTTCTGGAAACGCCGAAACCTGTTTTATTATTTCATTGGATGATAAATATTTCATAACATCATTCAACTTAAAATACTCCGGCAACCGATGAACCCATGGTACTCTTTTAAAATTTTGTTCTATATATATTTTATGTTCTTCATTCATAACATAAAATTCCATAGTAAAATTCATTCTTTCCGATAATTCAGAACTAAATTCCATTGGTTGTTTTGTTAAAAAATGCATTGCAGGAATACAGAGACTATTATAGAACAAATCATCTCCTAAAAGCTTCAAATCAAATCCCGCACAATCTATTGTCACCAACAGATCCGGTTTTTGTTTTTCTATATATGCTTGCACATACATAGGATTATCTACAGCATCCAAATTAATCAATTCTACTTTATAACCTGCACCCGTATATATCTGTTCCAATTTCTGTGCATAGGATAATTGTTCCGGATACTTATTGCAATGAATTGGTATAACAACTTTTTTACTTTCCATCGCACTTCTCCTTATCCAATGTTTTTAATATTTTATCAATCTGAGATTCTATTGAATATAATTTAGCAACTTTATCATGACCATTTTTCGCTATTTCTCTACGTTCTTCTTCATGCTCCAAATAATATCCAACCTTTTCCTTTAAATCCTGCATATTTTCATATACAACCAAATCCTTGCCAATAGTAAACAGCTCATCAATCTCTTTTTGATAATTAGTTATTAGAAACCCACCCGCTCCTAATATATCAAATACCCTTAACGGAATACCTTCCTTAATTATCTTTAACGAAATATTCAAATTAATATCGCTTAGACGAAACATTTTAGGCATTTCACTGTAGTACTTAACAAAGCCTTTGCAATTAACTTTAGATAACCCATCTATTTTGTTGTACGAATACAAATCCATTGGATAACATTCTGATACTATCTCCAAAGCCTCAAGTCTTTCCTGTTGAGTAATATATGTAGCACATGCATATTCCAACTCTTCTTTTTTCACCCTAAATTGCCCGCCACTTGATAATGCGCCATAAAATTTATTCAGCTTTGACAATAATTCTGGTGTTAGCTTTTCATTCAAAAAGTAATTCCCATAAGTTTTCTTTTGTTCATCAACTATTGATAATATTTCATTTCTATATTCTGTTGGCAAAGGTTTTAACAAATACTCTAAATCATTTTCATATAATTTACCCATAAAAGATACCTTAGATGAAAACTTCATTTTGTCTTCTTCTCTTATTTCCATAGAATCCAATCTTTTTGTATTTGCTCCCAAAGGCATATGATAAACTGTATTATATCCTGCCTCTCGCAAATCTTTGTATTGACCTCTGTCAAACACAAATACACAATTTACAGAATTTCCTATGGTTTCTTTACGTTTAATATGCATAGGTGCATCATACACCCACGATATATAAGGAATGTTATACTTATCACACACATCAGATACAACTGGGAAATAATTAATGCTAAATACCATATCATATCTCTTTTTTAATAAATAAGCTGGAAATTTTCTTTCAAAATATTCATCTTTATCCCAATCAGCAAATTCATAAGAAACACAATCAAGTTCAACATCATTTCTGTCAAGTAACGCTTCCTCAACATCCTTTTGCATCAACGCATTCCATTGAAAAAATAGTATTTTTTTCATCTTTTTCTCCATTATAATTACTTCTTCCACCCTGTATCTGCAACCATCTTATTTATTTTTTCCTGAAGCATCTCGAAATTATCACTGTATTTATCAAGCATTTTTCTTCCACTTTCAATAACAAGCTTAACTTCTTCATATACTGATGCTCTATCATCATATATTTCTTCAAGAATATCATATTCTGTGTCATCAATTATATTACTTGCAAATGATGCATAAATGCTGTTTTCAATTTTCTTTGTAATCTCGCTGATGTCATCTGCTACCTTTTTAAATCTTGCCGATGTCTGCTTATTCTTTCTGTTAAGTTCATCTAATTCATCATACAATCTAAATGCTATTTTAATATCAGATTTTGTCTCTGCTAATTCGTCCGGTATTTCACATAATCTGTCCATTCTAGCTGTAAATTCTTCTTCAGATATATCTGGCATATTTCTAATAATATTCTCATAATCGGTATATGGAAGATTTTCAATAACTTGTTCAATAGCTTCTTCCAATGTCATGATTTCTGTTCCATTTATCTTTGCCCCACCTTCTGTAGCATCAATAAACCTAATATTCTCATAGTTTGCCATATATCTTTCAAACCATTTCCTGTATACATTCATATTTTCTTCTGTATACACCTGATTACCATATATATCTTCAACTAAAATGTGATCATCCTTCTTTTCATATTTGATTTTCCTCTCATCATTATATGCATCACCAGTATGTGTTTTATCATTACTATATGCCAAATCTTGGCCAATAAAAATAATATTTTTAAATCCACATTTAGCCAAAAACGAAAATGCATCATTAGCTACTGAACCACCCGAATCCAATGATATTAACATATAATCATCTTTATTGTATATTCTAAAAAAGGTTTTACTAAAATTGTAAATATAGAATCTTCTTCCTCTATATTGTGATATAACCTCTTCGTTTGATTGCAAATCAACCAGCATTGGAATATCAACAAATTCATCATTATATATAAACAATTCTTTTGGTTTGTGCGAATCTATAGATACAGTCAAATCCGGCATTACTCCTGCTTTCAATACTGGTTTTATAGCCGTGTCTACAACCATTATAAATGCTTTATTTTTGGCTTTTTTCAACAAATGTACATTTTTATCCAAAGAAGGACCTGCTGCTACCAAAATTGCCGTTTCACAATTTTCCTTCATAACAACTTCAGCCACTTCTTTTACATTTCTTGATTTTATACAATCATAAAAATTTGCAAGATTGTTATGTAACCTTTCTTCACCAAATCTTCTATATGTATTTTTGTCTACTAAAAGCTCTGTAACTCTATCTTGAATACCATTATTCCATTTTGTTAATTCTGCATCATACAATGTTCCATATTGGGTATTTATTTTAAATACAGATGTTTTATAATTTGTTATGTCTAATTCTCTTACGACCAATGCTCTAAATAAAACAAATCCCTTTTCCCCTGCAAAAATATTAAAATTATCCCTTCCAAACAATGCTGACATATCATATGCTTCCATTATAGATTTCAAATACGATAAGTTTGGCTCATACACTATAATCTTGTTTTCTGGATACTTCTTAGTCAGCTGTTCAACTGTTCTAAAATCCCCCAAACCAAATATACATACTATAGCATTAATTCCACTTAATTCAATGCTATCAACCCATTTTTCTATATAATAATCATTATCATATCGACTGCCCAGATACCATATTCTATCATTCTTCTCAATAGCAAATATTTCATTTTCTTTTAAGTCTCTATCAATTATAATTTTTATTTCTTCACATTCTTCACTTTTTAAATATGAATTATTTTTATCTTTTGATTCTAATAATTCATAATTATTATCGAAATAGTTCTTCATCTTTTATTACCCCTTCCGTTACCAAATCGTCTACCACCATCAATGTATCATTTATCTCATATTTCAAAGTATCAGCAATTAAGAAGAAATCTCTATTTTCTAGACCTTCTTCCAAATTGTGTATTTGTCCCTCTATTATTTCCTTTGGTATATCCAAACCCATTTGGTTTAATGAAGGAATAATTCTAATAAATATATTAATCAACGCAACTGCATCATCTAATATGTTCTTTATTTCTATGACGCCACTACCATCACCTATATACAATTTATCAGATATACTCTCAAATTCATTAACACATATCTTTATTTTCTCAGATATTAACACTGTAAAAACCTCCTTATATAAGAAAAGTGCCGCAAGTTCTCTTACGACACTTTTTTATATTATACTAATCTATTATTACTGAAGTAATGATAATACGCCCTGTGTCTGCTGATTAGCCTGTGCAAGCATTGACTGTCCAGCCTGCATAAGAATCTGGTTTTTGCTGTATTCAACCATTTCTTCAGCCATATCAACATCTCTAATTCTTGATTCAGCTGCCTGAGTATTTTCAGCTGTTGTATCAAGATTCTTAACTGTATGCTCTAATCTGTTCTGAACTGCACCAAGTGCTGATCTCTGTGTAGACACTTTAGAGATAGCATTCTGAATAGCATCCATTGCTGCACCTGCTGATGCAAAGCTCATTACACTAAGTCCACTAACGCCAATTGAACCTGCGTTCATATTAGCAATAGAGATAGCAATCTTCTGTCCGCTTAATGAACCAACCTGAAGATTCTTTCCTGTGAATGAACCGTCTATTAAGTTCATTGCATTGAACTGTGTTGTAGAAGAAATTCTGTTAAGTTCACTTGAAAGAGCATTCATCTCCTCCTGGATAGCTGTTCTATCAGATGTAGTATTTGTATCGTTAGCTGCCTGTGTTGCTAACTCATTCATTCTCTGAAGAATATCATGAGCTTCATTCAAAGCACCTTCTGCTGTCTGGATAAGAGAGATACCATCTTCTGCATTTGTAGAAGCTTTGTTAAGACCTCTGATCTGACTTCTCATCTTTTCAGAAATTGTAAGACCAGCTGCATCATCTGCCGCTCTGTTAATCTTATAACCAGAAGATAACTTTTCTGTTGACTTTGACTGTTTTCCACCTACAACTCCTAACTGTCTGTTAGTATTCATAGCTGCCATATTGTGCTGTATTATCATAATGTGTTCCTCCTTAAAAAAATTATATTTTTAATCATTTAATTTACATACTTAAGTTTGTATTTTTCTCACATTATATATATCGGTGGCTTATTATTTTACTTTAGCTTTTTTATGAAAAATATTTAATTTTATATCCCAATTCTTGACAAAGAGCCAAAAATGGAGGTCACCATACGGTGACCTCCATCTGATAGTTCACATTTTAATAATACAGCTAAGCTATATTTACATTACTGAAGTAATGATAATACACCCTGAGTCTGCTGATTAGCCTGTGCAAGCATTGACTGTCCAGCCTGCATAAGAATCTGGTTTTTGCTGTATTCAACCATTTCTTCAGCCATATCAACATCTCTAATTCTTGATTCAGCTGCCTGAGTATTTTCAGCTGTTGTATCAAGATTCTTAACTGTATGCTCTAATCTGTTCTGAACTGCACCAAGTGCTGATCTCTGTGTAGACACTTTAGAGATAGCATTCTGAATAGCATCCATTGCTGCACCTGCTGATGCAAAGCTCATTACACTAAGTCCACTAACGCCAATTGAACCTGCGTTCATATTAGCAATAGAGATAGCAATCTTCTGTCCGCTTAATGAACCAACCTGAAGATTCTTTCCTGTGAATGAACCGTCTATTAAGTTCATTGCATTGAACTGTGTTGTAGAAGAAATTCTGTTAAGTTCACTTGAAAGAGCATTCATCTCCTCCTGGATAGCTGTTCTATCAGATGTAGTATTTGTATCGTTAGCTGCCTGTGTTGCTAACTCATTCATTCTCTGAAGAATGTCATGAGCTTCATTTAAAGCACCTTCAGCTGTCTGGATAAGAGAGATACCATCTTCTGCGTTTGTAGAAGCTTTGTTAAGACCTCTGATCTGGCTTCTCATCTTTTCAGAAATTGTAAGACCAGCTGCATCATCACCAGCACGGTTAATCTTATAGCCTGAAGATAACTTTTCTGTTGACTTTGACTGCATGTTTCCTACGAGACCTAACTGTCTGTTTGAGTTCATCGCTTGCATGTTGTGTTGTACTATCATAATA
>CAZESO010000102.1:0-253 GCA_964515325.1 uncultured Roseburia sp.
TAATCATTATACACCGTTTCCATTGTATTAAAGTCAATCTTTGTTTCAAGCTTAACCGTACCCAATGTTTTGAAATCTTTAAGATAAGGCATACCAACAACAAAAATAAATGCCAGCATTGCTATTTCATAAAGAGTAACCAATATACCTTTGACAAACTGCTTTCTTGCAAAATATCCCATACCCATAATTATAGTGGATAATTTTACAGCCCAATCTCCTTTTATAATAGCTCCAAATGCAGCTTTAAATA
>CAZESO010000102.1:263-2474 GCA_964515325.1 uncultured Roseburia sp.
GCTCCAGGCGAGGACTATTCGATTTGATTTCTTTATTCATATCGTCTTCTCCTATACAAACTGCCGCATAATATATCATGACTAATACAATATGCGGCAGTTAAATTTTAATATTTACTTTCTAAAAAATCTTACTTGAAAATTATTCTGTTACAGGAGCTGTTGCTGCTGCTACCATTTCATCAAGTAATGTCTGAAGGTCTTTACCTTCTGGATTACCATCCTGAAGTGTCTGTCCAAATGACTCTGTTGCACCCCAGAAGTTTCCACCTACAGTCTGAACATCAGCCCATTCCTGCTGCTTAATAAATGCTGCGATAGCCTTATTAGCCTGAACTGCTTCTGACTGAGCTGCCTTGATATTTGAAGGACCTGTACCTCTTAATTCAAAGCTTGTAACCTGGTTTTCTTCGTTTGTAATATAATCAGCAAGCTTCATTGCCCAACCTGCATTTTTACAGTGTGGATTAACACCTATCATCTTGTAACCAGATACAGAGTACATCTGATAATCAGTTCCGTCGATGTCAAATGTTGGTAACTTTGTAGCTGCATAATTTTCGCCCCATGCTTCTTCTGCTGCTGTTGCATTCCATGTACCATTGATACCTGCTACGATTGAACCATCTTTAACACCTGTTACGAACTCAGCATCTTCTGTTGCAATAAAACCTGCACTCTTACAGATTTCTAACATTTTTTCTGTTACCTGTAAACCAGAAACACCTGATGTACCTGTTCCATTCCAGTTCATTGTTGTGTCCTTTCCGTTTTCACCAAGACCACATTCAAGACCTACTGCCTGGAAGAATCCATATGTATACCAGCCTGAGTTCATTTCCATTGTTACTTTCTTACCAGCTTCTTCTGCCTTTGCAAGCATTGTTTCCCAGCTAGCTACATCTTCTTCTGAGAGAACTGAACTATTATAGAATAAGAAATATCCGTTATCCGATGTTCTAGGGAATGCATAAAGCTTTCCGTCTACTGTAGAAGCTTCAACAGAACCTTCATCGTTTCTTGACTTAACATCTGAATATCCATCATATTCTGATGGGATTTCCATAAGAGCACCTGCTGCTACAAGTTCGTTAATCTGGTCATTTGCAAACGAGTAAAGATCCGCTGCACCTTCAACGTCACCAAGAACTGAATCCTTTACTGACTGTTCAGAAGCAACACCAATCTCTACTGTAAGATTTACTTCATCCTTGTGCAATTCAATAAATTTATCAGCCATGTCTCTAAGCATTGCCTGATCTTCTTCAGCTCCCCACATTGTAAGTGATACGTTTTTAATTTCTGTTGAGCCACCCTCTGTGTTGCTACTCTCTTTCTTGTCACCACACGCTACCATGCTAAGTGTCATTACACTTATCATTCCGAGAGCTAATAACTTCTTAAGTCTCATCTTTAAATCCTCCTATTTTTGAAATTTAATTTCGTTGCGCAATCGGTTGCCTTTTGTGTTTACAGTTTAACATTAAGTTTTTTTGTTGTCTATGTCGATGTTATACATTTTAACCCGTTCATTTTTGTGCACATTGCACAATTCTTTCGTATTTTCCTTTGCGCAACACCTGCGCAATTAGAAAAGCCGAGCTATACAGAGGAAGAAATTTCTGTACGCTCGGCATTTTGGCATATGTACTTTATTTAATTTTGGTTGATTCTCTAAGAACCACCTGATAACCCAATTCTGTTTTTCTTTCTACTACTCGGTCATCCAACACATCAAGTAGTAATCTGCACGCTACACTTCCAAGCTCTTCCGCATCAAAATGTATTGCAGTAACAGAAACCCAATAATCTCTTAACATTTGGCTATCGTAAAACGATGCCACTCTTAAATCTTCTGGAATGCAATACTCTGTTTTTTCTATATATTTTAAAACCTCAGTACAAATTATATCATCCATACAAATCAAACACTCCGCACCCATTCCAATAGCATCTGCCGCAGCTCTTGCAATAAGTATATCGTTGTCCAATCCTGTAAATATCTGACTGTTATCCAACTTGCAATTAAGGTTATCACAGGCATTCATAAAACCTTCATAACGATTTTTATTAACCTGATTTAACATATTCCCACCAAGTATGGCAATTTTTCTAACCCCCTGCAGCAAAAGAATTGTTGCAAGCTCCTGACATGCTTCTTTCTGCGCATTGTCCACCTGTATTATATCCGAATCATCGCAGCTGCCCATC
>CAZESO010000102.1:2484-7935 GCA_964515325.1 uncultured Roseburia sp.
CATCAAAACAAAAGGAACATTTTTGTCTTTCAGATAAGAGATTACCGCATCATTCTCTGTTGCCTGAAATAATACACATCCGTCCACTTTTTTATTTTCCACAACTCTACGAACCGGAGCCAAGTCATTCGGTTGCGCAATAGTAATAACTACATCGTAATCGCATTTTACCGCTGTCTTATAGACACCACTAAGGCTTTCTCTACTGAATGGCTGTTCAAATCTAGAAAATTCCGCAGGTAACAATAGCGCAATATTATATGTCTTATTGTTAGCCAAACCTCTTGCCATTACATTGGGTCTATAATTATGCTCTTCAATATAGTCCCTTACTCTTGCTCTTGTTTCCGCACTAATTCTACCTTTTCCCGAAATAGCTCTGGAAACCGTAGTTTTGGAAACGCCTAGCGCAGCAGCAATATCACCGATATTTATATTCTGTCTGCTTTCTGTTGTATAGTTCATTACTAACCTCTATTTTTCTATTTGTTGTTTGTGCAACAAAAATGCGCAACACACTACTGTGTTGCGCTAATTATAACAATATTATTTTATAATGTCAATACCTTCTTTTGTGCAATTTGTTATACATTTTTATCTTTTAGCCCATTTTACTAGACTTTTTCACCAATATATTTTTTTTGCAACAGTTGCAAAATAATTCTTACTTTCCTTCTACAACAAGAAATCCAAGTCTTATATAAAGCGATGTTTTTTCAAGATCATTTTCTTTATTTGCCATATAGAACACTTCTCTAACAGCATCAACAATATCATTACCTTCTGGCATTTCATCCATATAACGAACAAATATAACCTTTTCATTTTCCTCAAGTTCTCTGCTAAGAATTTCCATATACTCATCTAAAGATTCTGCAACAAGCCCATTAGCATTATAGTATTCAAGTTCTTCTGACTCATTATAATACTGTGCAATATTTTCATCTATTTCATACATATTACTTTCTGTATAACCTGTTGCTAAAGCTGTATTGGCTCCTGCATTGTATAAAAGGAATGGAACCCCTGATACATTTTTGTTATTTGTAACATCAACCTGATACCATGCATCATCAATCTTAACTGTATTCCAAGCATGTGGCAAATTACCGCTTATATATCCTGTTACCACGTCACACTCAAGACCTGCCATTGTGCACAAAAGCTTGTAAGTATATGCGTATGACTGACACACGCCAACACCCTCTACCAAAATACCATATGTGCTAAATGAATCTGTGGATTCTGCATCATTCATTGCCTTCCAATTATTTGCCTCTGCTTTTGCCACTATATCATAATCATAGGCAGTATTCTCTTCAAGATAAATGTAAAGAGCCAACTGTTTCTGTGAATTATCCATATCTTTTGAAATCACATCTGCAATAACTTCATTTGCCTTTTCATATATTTCCTGCTGACGAGTTTCACGTTCTTCATCTGAATAAGCGTATGTCAATTCAAGTACCTTTGTTTCATAATTATAGCAATAAGAACATACACCTAATGCATATGGATTCTGGTAAATTACTTTTTCTATAATATCTATAAGCGATTCTTTTACCTGAAATTCAGGAAACGCCGCAAGAGATATTTCTGTTTCACCGCCAACCATATGTAATGCAAGCCACTCTTCTGCTGGAGTATCCGCAAATATAATATAATTATTCTCCGGCGTTTTTACTTCATCTTCTTTTGCATCATCAATATCTTCTTTAGTCTGATCAATCTGGTCATCTATAACACTTCCATCATTTCCGGCATCTTCCGGCACATTTTCCAATTCAGGTTCAGGCTGTGATTTAATCTCATCTTCTGGTTCTGTAACGCCTATATTCGATGATTCTCCAATACTTTCAGGATAATCGTAATCCTTATCATATATTTCCATTGACACATAACCTTTAATAGCAGTACCTTCAATTGTGTAGTAATATTCCGGCAAATATAAACCTTCAATATATGATTCAACACTCTTGTATTCATACATTACTTTTCTTTCAGTAACACTACCATCAATATTAATAACGTTGATTGTTTCAGGAAGCTGTGAAACATCTGTATATGCATTAAAAAGAATATCACTTTCTTCTGTTGGCTTATAAGGAATCTTTAAATCGCTAGTTGGAACCGAGCATGCAAAACCACTTTCCTTGCCATCAACAACTGCACTTACATAATATTCGCCATATACACAAGGATTCTGGCTGATGACATATTCATCACCATTCATATTACGATTCATCTTAACAATATTTCCACTTTCTCCGGCAAAATTTTCAAATGTAGTAGTATCTTTATCTACTGTATCTATATAAACTAAACTCCCCTTCGAATAACCACATTCTGCCGCATTGATTGCATTATTCGAAACGCCTGTCTTCTGACTTCCATCTGTATACATATATACACGATATTCTGTAGCTCCTTCAACCTGTTCCCACTGAAGGCTAAAGCATCCCGATTCATCAACCACACCCTTAACTTCCGGTGCTACAACTTCATGCTTAATTGTAAATGGAATAATTGTTGGCTGTTCTAATTTAACCAATTCATCAGCTTCCATATCATACCAAATTGCGATGTAATATATTGGCGCATTGCCCCATGTGTAGCTACCATCTACATAATCATCTCTGTTATCCTGATTCTTAAGCGGACAAGATAATGGAGATACTGTTAAAATACTTCCTCCATCCTCTGTTTCTTCATATGTATTTGATGTATAAAGCATACTATCACTTAAGCATTTGCCATCTGTATGTACTGTTACCAAATCAGTAGCAGACACACTACTCATACCAATATTTGCTTTGAAGTTAAAATCAAATTTTTCATCCGGTGCCATATTGTACATCGGTTCTACAGAGTTAGTAGCCACCTCATCATACTTGTCCATAATGCTTGCTAAGCTTACCATTGAACCGCTTTCATATCCTGATACAATGCCTTCTCCTAAATTTGCTTCTGTTGCAGTGCTATTTTTATTATCTCTATTCTTTTCATTTGCTCCATTTGCCTGATTTCCACATCCTGTAAGTAACATTGATGCTACAAGAGCTGCTGATACAATCCTTCTTTTTAATTTCATATTTATCTTCACCTTTCGTTTTTTGTTTTTTGAGACTCTCACTAATAACACTACATAAGATTTGAAAAGGTTGCAAAAATTTTTAAAAATTTTAAAAATATTTTTGCAACCTCGATTTGTCAGGTAAATACTGCGTTTTTCACTTATTTAAGTTTACAACTTTTTTCCATATCTTTTAATTTAAGATATTCATCATTTGAAATTGCAAACTTTACAATTTCTCCACTTTCAAAAACAGCCATATAATTTTTAGCTTCACCGGTAAACTCATCATCAGTAATTTCTGCTTCAACAACAGAATCTAATACTTCTTCAGCTTCACCATCACTTAATACGTCTTCACTGGTAAATGTTTCTGCATCCGAGCAATATAATGTTTCAAGACTTTCATCTGCAATCAACTGGCAAAATGCTTCATACTTTTCCGAATCATTTTTAGCATCACCATACCATTTCTCAACATTTAAACTGCCCTGTACAAAACTTGTTTCATCCTCGTTGTCACCTACCACAATGCCAACATTATTTTCTTCCGGCTGCGAGTCAGGCTTTGTATTTATGTCATTATTATTCTTAATTCCGAATGCAAGCACCACAGCTGCCGCTGCTGCCAACGCTGCTGTAGCATAGACATATATTTTCCTGTTGTTTTTAGGAGACTTATTCATTTTATTTACAAGAGATTTTTTGAAATCATCATCAAGCTTGACATTTTCATAATCTTTTTTATATTCATCTTTAAAATTCATACTCTGCCTCCTTTAATTTTTCTTTTAACATCGTTCTAGCCCTATGTAATCTTGACTTGGCATTGTTCTCGCTTAACCCAAGCACCTTGCAGATTTCTTTGATAGACATTTCTTCATAATAAAATAAATGCACTATCACTCTGTACTTTTCCGGCAACTCTTTTACTGCATAATACACTTCGCTCTTGTCTTCATATTCATGTGTCACATCCTCTGCCTCTGTCAGACTTGCGCGATGTCTGAACCATGCCGACTTAACAAATGTATTACCAGTATTAACCGTCACCTTAAGTAACCATGCCTTGCGATGCTCCTCATCATTAAAACTTTTCCCAGCCTTTAAATACTTCAAAAATACATCCTGGGTAATATCCTGAGCATCATCGACATTCTGTGTTCTGGCATAAGCAACTCGAAATACCATATCCGAATACATCTCTATTAACTTGTCGTTTGTTATTTCTTTATCTATCGTGTTCACAGTACCTTCCATTCTGAAGCGTAGGGAAAGGTTTGCGAAACAGAAATTCGTGAGGGGCGATTTCTATTTCTACTCGAAGACTTTCTTGTGTCGCTTCAGCACAAGAAGTCATGCTTGTTTCAACTCAAGCATTTTTAACCTTTCTAATATTAACACTAACTAACTTTGCAAAAGGTTGCAAAAAATTTATATTTATTTTTAATTTGTTCCCACCTTTTCATTTGCTCTTTCACGAATATTTTGTCATTTTTTCCTGACTTGATGTTACAAGATTATATCACAATTGACTTATTCTTTGGGCTCGCAATACTATGTAACAAATACCATGAGGTACTAGCTTCATTTTTCCTATAACAGTACCTCGCCATTTTTGAATTTGAGGTATTGTAACTTGTTTTTTCTTTTCTGTGCCTCGTTTTTATGTCTTCAAGACATTTTTTCTGAATTTTCGAGGTACTACAAATTCATGACATTATCCTATACCTCATTTGTAATTTTCACAAGGTACTACAACACCTTTTTTGCATATAGTACCTCATACCTTTTTAAGTCATTCATCCTATATATTTCACTTTTGTCATATCAGCTTCATGTGACTTAACGTGCAGCTATTGTTTGTAATGTTTTATTCATACAGAATTTTTTCTATTTCTCAAAATACCCTATATACTCAACTGCATATTTTCCATTTGGAAATAAATACTTATACAATTCTACAAAATAATCATCTGTCATACTTGCAATAAAGTCCATAACAATATCATCCGGATCATTTTCTTCATACATCACATTTGAATAATAGCCAATATAGTTTTGAACATATTCAATGTGATGCTTATACAAAATAGAATTCTTGTTATGACACTTTGCATCAACAAGTAATCTTTCGTACAATTCCTCCATCATAAGATTAATCGATTGCGTATATATGCTGTCAATTTTGTCATTTCCATATATAAGCTCATAATTTTCTTTCTTCGCAGCTGAAAATGCCTCGAAATACTGTTTGTCCATTTTGATATAATCCTTGCCATAACTATTCTCAACAATATTAACAAGCATATTATTGATAATTTCTGCATTCTGTGTACCGATGGTGCTGTCCTTATAAATCGGCTTATCATCAAACA
>CAZESO010000103.1:0-7930 GCA_964515325.1 uncultured Roseburia sp.
ACAAGGATGGTAACATTGTAGATCCTGTTGAATTAACAAAGATTATCTTAGCTAACTGCAAGTAATTCTGTTGATTAGTTTATACTAATTGAATTTTTCGGCTCCAGTTTTTGCTGGAGCCTTTTATATTTCTCTAGCATCTGATTTTATGTAAAATAATATACTATCAACGCTTCTATCATTTCGGTTTTCAATTGTTCTTTCAATGTTTCATATGTCAAAATCAAATTCACAGAAGGTATAATTCCATTTCGGACATACTCTTTTAACTTCTGACTTGCACTCTCCATATAATTTTCAACATCTATCATACCAAAATGTTCCCAATAATACAGTTCACCTGTCTTAGGATGCCTTATCGTAAAATCCGGAAACACTGTATGATTCCCCAGTTTCAGTGCACATTCATATCTAAATGGAATATTATAATCTGTTAGAAACCCATCAATAATTAACTCTGTTTTTGACCTTACCATATTTCCAGATTTAGTTTTGAATTTTAACTGTTCTTTATGTGATTGATTTGTTTCAAATGTTTCATTTTTCCATAATTCTAATTCTTTTGTTAATGGAGTATAATTGTTTGATAATAATTTGAAATAAGGTGATTCTTCATTAAAGAATTCTTCAGAAATTTCCAACTCTTTACTGTTTTTTTGATGAATTTTTAAATACTCATTTATTGCTTTCTGTTCACCTTGCAAACTTTCCAGCTTACAAGTCAAATACTTCTTTTCAGCAAGTTTTTCAGCTATTTCTCTTTTACTTTTTGGAATATAAATTTTATTATGACCATCACTTTGATACCATTTGAATCGCTTTTCTGTGCGAGAACTAATGAGATGCCCAGGCGGTAAACCATCAATCTGGGACTTGATTTTTTCTATTTCTTCCGTAAGCCTAGAATACTCCGAAAGTGCCTTTTCATAAATCGTATAGATTCCCTCCTTTTCATTATATTTTTCAGTTATGTTATAACACTTTAACGCCCTCTGTCAAGCCATTTTTATATGTTTTTCATTATTTACGCTCATCAAAATTTAAGCCGAGGTACTGTTCTTACATCTCCTCTTCCTGTACCTCGCCAAAATCTATTCCGAGGTATAGCTTCATAAAAAAGTGCTCCAATACCTCGCTTTTTAGGGAAAATTACATTTTTTTCATTTTTTCGAGGTACTGTCATGACTTTTTTACAAACAGTACCTCATTCAGTCCATACACGAGGTACAGAGAAACAATTCCATTCGTCTGTACCTCACATCATATTTTTCCTCAGAAAATCGCACATCCTAGCGCCACACATCATATTTTCCTCAGAAAATCGCACATCCTAGCGCCACACATCATATTCTCCCAGAAAATTGCGCATCCTAGCGCCACACATCATATCCTCGCAGAAAATCGCACATCCTAGCGCCACATAGCAACATAACATCCTACTCCTTACATCTTATACACCCTCGTACCATAGCCTTCCAGCACCACACTGCCAGACTCCATAACACCATCATACAGATTCAGGCACTCTTTCTTCAATACAATCTCAGCACTTTCCTTGCTATAATTGAGCACAAAGATGTATTTCACTCCATCCTTTTCGCGGACAGCAATCTCACAAGATTCAGGCAATTCAACAACATCACCATAAGGATTCTTTACACCTAAGCCTTCTATAAATGCCAATGCTGTTTCTTCGTTGAATGCACCACCAAAATAATATGTCTTGCCCTTTCCAAATTCATTTGAAATAAGAGCAGGTGTGCCTTCATAATAGCAGCCCTCATATGTTGCTTCGACTTTGCCGCCTTCTATAGGTGCAAGTAAATCATTAAATATTGAGGCTGTTAATTTTTTGCCCTTCCACATTGCATATGGCTCTTCATCATCCGGTGCAACATATGTGTACTCCGGAATGTCAGTTCCACAAAGCTTCTGCACAAGCCCCGGAAGTTTAAGCATCACGCACTTGCCTGTAGCATCCTTATATCCGGTTCTACAGCCCATTAGCAATGTTCCGCCCTGTTCTACATATGCTTCAAGCTTGGCAACACTTTCCGGCTTCAATATTACTGCATGAGGATACACAAGAACCTTATATTTCAGCATATCTTCCACAGTCATATGGTCAATATAGCAGTAATCCATTGGTGTGTGGGATTTCTGCGCAGCTTTAAACCATGCAGCCTGACTTGCATACTCTACTCTTCCATGCCATACATCAAGCTCTGCATCCCAACCATTATCATATTCTTTCAAGAAACCAAGCTTTGCCTTGTAACGGGCACCTGCAATTTCTTCCATTCCTGACAATTTCTTATGAATATCACCAATCTCAGCAAGTCTTCTATTGTCCCTTCCTGAATAATCAAGAATTCCATGCCAATACATTTCCGTGCCCATCGTACATGTACGCCATCTAAAATAGCTGATATAATCTGCTCCGTGAGCAATACTCTGCATTGTCCAAAGGGTAATCTGACCCGGTCTTGGTGTAGGACCTTCCATACCAATGTGGTTGCCGGTAGAACCCGACTGCTGCTCCATAATACCGAATATAGGTGAAATAGCTCTGGCTTCAGTAAGATTTCTGCTCCACTTTCTATCATTCATATCCTTGATACAATTCTTGTAATCATCAAGACAATATCCAAAGTTTGGATAGGAATCATATGTGATAAAATCAAGACTTTCTTCCGTCATACGGCAGGAATCAAGATTACCAAATATGCCATTAGTCGTAATAAAATCACCCGGCTTAATATATTTCTTTAAAATATCAGCCTGCATCTTAGCGTATCTGCATACGCTGTCAGAAATAAAACTCTTATAGTCAAGCAAATGATGAGGATTATTATTCTCAAAAACAGAAGTTACTCTAGGCACATATATCTGATTCCAATCTGTGTATGTCTGATTCCAGAATGTTGTGCCCCAAGCTTCATTCAACGCATCAAGTGTTTCATATTTTTCTTTTAAAAACTCTCTGAATCTCAATGTATCACTTTCAGAATAGTATTCCCAATGCTCACAGTTAAACTCATTATCAAGCTGCCAACCGATAACCATAGGATGCTTTGCATAATGCTCAGCAAATTTTTCAACGATTATTGCTGAAAGCTCATGATATTTTTTTGAATTATAATTATAATGTCTTCTGGCACCATGGCGACACAAAACTCCGTCTTTTCTTGCATTTAATACTTCCGGATACTTTTCTGTAAGCCATGCAGGCGGTGTTGCAGTAGGCGTACAGAAGATTACCTTCATTCCTACCTTCTGCGCAAGTTCAAGAAATTCATCAAAAAATGTAAAGTCAAATTCGCCTTCATTTAACTCAACCTTGCTCCATGCAAATTCAGCGATTCGAACAACCTCTATACCAACTGCCAACATTCTTCGCAAATCATCTTCCCACAAGGACTTATCCCAATGTTCCGGATAATAACAGGTTCCCAGTCTAATCTTTTTACCATCCAACAAATTCGTCATATCCTTCCTCCATTTTCCTCATAATCAAATAAATTTTTTTCACAAAAACAGGGCGAGGCATTCGCCCCGCCCCATCTTCGTGGTCTATGATTAACATAAATTAATCAGCCATATAAATTTTATCACAACTAATCCATTGTATAAAGAGTCAAATCATCCCATGCGCCCCACGCATTAGCTGCTGCCTCTGCACGAACACCAACTACTACTTCTGCGCCTTCCGGAATAACAATGTTGCTAATAACAGGATTATCCCAGTTTAACCAACCTGAAACTGATGTACCATCACTGAATTTCTCACCATTCACTGTTATATAAAGTTCAAATACTGCACCACTTCCGGCATCACCCCCCTGAAGGAAGCCTGATAATTCATATGTTCCTGCTGAAAGACCTGTTATTGTCTGTTCAACACTATATGATACCTTCTGATCGCTCCAGAACTTCAAGCTGTAATCACCTGAACGCTTATTATTATCTTTCTCTCTGTCAATACCACTACCATTGATTTTCCACATTGACATATCAGCTTCTTCAAAGCCAGGATTCTTAAGGTAATTTACTTTCATGATTGACAACTTACATGTAATGTCAAAGCTCTGGTCGCCGCTTGTTGCAGTACCATTGATTGTGTAATCACCTGCACCTGCGCTTTCTGCTGCTGCGATTTCATCAGCATTCCATGTTACATCAACATCTATCTTACTACCATCAACCATAGTTCCTTTTACTGTTGTTGGCATCTCAACCGCTTTACCAATACCTGACTGATATTCAATATTATCTACATAGCTTAATTTGTTTTCAGCTGTTGTTCCACCAAATACATATTTCCAAACATTTATACTTTCAAGAGGTGTACCGTCAAATGCAAACATTGCCTGATTGTCCCATGAAGAACCACCATACCAGACCCCTGCATCATCAGGATCGTACTTAACCGAGTAGCTTGCAGCCCAACCACAGCCGTATTTCTCCCAAGCTTCTTTGTTTGACTCATAAACATCTGTAGCACCATCTGTCCAAACCTCTACCGGAATCCAAGCTGGTTCCCAATAGAACACTCCAAGTCCGCCTGCCTGGCATACTGTGTTCATAACATCGCGAACTGCATTTGCCTGACCCTGAACAGAAACTTCGTAATTATATTCAACACCAGTAGCACCATCACCAATACTGTTAGAGAAACCGTCACCATCTGACATTGTGTATGCATAACTTGTTTCCATAACTACAGTTTCAACACCATGATTTTTCTGAATGGTTTCCATTACATATTCAAGATTTTCTAATGTTCCATGCCAATATGGATAATATGAAATGCCAAATACATCATAATCTAATCCTGCTTCTGCTAAACTATCTGCATATTCAGTAAATGTTGATTTTTCAGGATTTGCAAAGTGAACTGCAATCTTAATATCCTTATCCACTTCACGAATGGCTGCACTGGCAGCTTTTAATAATGTATATTTTCTTTCAGGCTCAGTTTCACCTGCCATACCTGCATTGATTTCGTTACCAATCTGAACCATAGCAACATTAACACCTGCATCTTTAAGCTTGTTAAGTGATTCTGTTGTATATTCAGCAATTAATTTTTCCAAATCCACTAATGACTTGTGAGCCCATTCCTTAGGCACCATCTGCTTATTAGGATCTGCCCAGAAATCTGAGTAATGGAAATCAATTAATACATTCATACCTGCATCTGTTGCAAGCTTACCCATAACTACAGCTTTCTCAATATCATTGTTACCACCGCCGAAGCCTTGGCCGTCAGCATTATATGGATGATTCCAAACACGGATACGTACCCAGTTTACACCACACTCTGCAAGGAATTCAAAGAACTCATAATCTTTAAGTTCATTACCTTCAAAATCCTTAAATACTACTCCGGCATCCTTCTCTACAACATAAGATGAAATATCAACACCACGAATAAATTCATCTGTCATACCTTCAACAGGTGCTACAAAAATATCACTTTCAACAGCTTCACTTCCTTCAAAGCTTACAGCCTCTTTCACCTCTGATGCATATTCTATATCTCTCAATATGGACCTAACAGAGCTTTCCTCATTACTATCACCCGTATTGTCCGTGACTTCTGTCTCTTTTTTTGTTTCTTTCCCATCATCTGAACTACACGCTGTAAGACCAAGCATTACAACACACATAGCTCCCGCCAAAACTCTTTTAAAATTCTTTCTCATTTTGCCCCATTTCTGTGCCATTTGCGACACTTATCACTAAATTTACATTGTATTACCTAAAATAAAAACTTTCCGATTAAACCTAAAACTAATAGCTGTACAGGGTAAAATACATAAAATATTTTACGATTATCATTTCCTTTTTCGCCATTGTAGAAATAATTAAATATAAAACCAAACGGCGCAGGAAAATTAAACAACGATGCCATCACACCGGCTATGGTTGTCAATACACCATTACCTTCCATTATCCATAACATAGCTGTTACAAGAGCCATGCCCACACCATAGTTTATGTTAAGCATAATCATCCACAAAATTGCTGCAACTACTATTATAAGTCGTATCAATACACCTTTAAATTTCTTTACTTCTCCAAAATAGTCCAAAAAATATATCATAATTAATGTTATCAGCATTCCCCATAACGGATTTTGAGAATACATGGTAAACCAAGAATCTCTCATTGCCAAATCATATGGTATCTCCGATATCAATGCCAACACTGCCAATCTTATAGCATAATTCTTAAATGAAGATGTTTTTTTATAACCTTCTAGCAGAAGCTGTGAATATATAGGAAGCGCCAATGCTGCAACACCACTACAAAATATAACCAATGTCGCCAGCCAAAATTCACTGCCAAATGATTCAAATGATTTCAACAAACTCTCTGTTGAATAACTGCCAAGATCTAACACTCCATTCTGTAATATAGCAACACCAATTGTTCCAATAATAGTCATAACTGCCGCTATCACCTTTAATGTAAAACTGCTATATTGAATTTTCATTTGTCTGGCATTTTTACCTAATGCATTTTTTTCAAACATATTTTTTCTCCTAATACTTAAACCTTTAGTCCTTATTTATTATTTAAAATCTTTGATAGTCTTCAATGCCAAAAGCGCATTGCCATCATAATCAAAAAGTGCCTGATTAGCCCATTCATTGCCCTCAGGACCCTTTTCTCTGACATATTCCCAGCCGGCCTTAAACGCCCAGCCACTACCCGGTACAGGAATCCATGCAGGTTCCCACCAGAAAATACCTTTTCCTTTGCCTTCAGATACATTTTTAACAATATCCATAACAGCCTGAATAAAGTCCGACTGTCCCTGTTCTGTCATAGGGAATGGTACTTTTTCAGCCAATTCAGGCCTTGTAGCAGCACCTTTTCTATTTTCATCGGATAATTGCTCATATTCCGCATAAGACTCCATTGTATGTCCCATACTTACTTCTGCAATTACCAAATCCTTACCATAACGTTTTACGCAGTTTTCAAGATTTGCTTTCAAACCTTCAAGACTTCCATGCCAGAATGGATAATAGCTAAGACCGATAACATCAAAGTCACCACCTCGCTTAACAAAGTTATCAAACCACTCTTCATAAAGTTCTATTTTACCGCCATTATCCAAATGTATCATAATAGGTATATTAGGATTTGCTTCGCGAACTGCTCTCGCACCGGCTTTTACAAATGTTGCAATATTGTCAAATTCAGGCCACTTGGCAACAGGCCACATCAGACCGTTTGACAATTCATTTCCTACGGCAACCATATCCGGCATTATATCTTCTTTTTTACAAATATCAAGGAGTTCTTTTGTAAATTCATATACTAACTGCTCAAGTTCTGAAACCGACTTACCTTCCCAAGCCTTTGGAAGATATTGTTTACCCGGGTCTGCCCAAAAATCTGAATAATGTATGCACATTAACCATTTCATTCCGGCATTCTTTACTCTTTTTGCAAGAGTAACCATATTCTCTATATCGCAGTTTCCGGCACCATAAGGCTCTCCCGAATCAGAGTATGGATCATTCCATACCCTGATTCGAGCCCAGTTACCACCATAACTTTTTAATATCTCTATTGCATCTTTTTCCACTCCATTATCGAAGAATCTGCCACCGCAGCGTTCTACCTCAGGAAGTGTTGAAATATCATGTCCTTTGATAAACTCCATTTGAGCCTCCTAAATCTTACTCTTAGTCGAACTTTTCAAAGTCCTCCATTGAATAACGCTTCATCATACTTCTGTAACGGAATCTTGCCATCTGGTTTTTATCCTTTACATCATCCTCGCTGCCTGTATACTGACAACGAATACAGAAATATTCTTTTTTATCTTTATCATAAAACATATCAATGTCCAAATCTCTTAAGAAACATGATGGACAACGATAATTTAATTTACCTTTTCCAGCTTGAG
>CAZESO010000104.1:0-7927 GCA_964515325.1 uncultured Roseburia sp.
TCTATATTGTGAATAGCTCTTTTAAAGCCATTGGCGCCATATACCGCCATACCTCCTCTTCTTGTACCTAAATGAGAATGATAATCTGTACCAAAGAACAAATCAAACACACAATCTGTCTTAGATACAACTCCAAATATACCGCCCATGCTTTTGTCTCCTATCTTTCTTCACAATTATTATGTCAGTTTATTTATTAACAGACACATACTTTAGTATACTATCTTTAATGCTTATGTGTCAAATGAATGTATTAATATTTTACTAAAAATATTATTTTTTTTCTCTTTTCAATAGACTTATTGTAGTGTATAATGAAAATAGTATTTTGCGTCGTGAACAACATTAATATTATTATAGACAATATATTGCATTTTAAGGAGTATTATATTATGAAACGAATTCTTAGACTTAAAAATATAGATATCTTTAATAACAAAGCTCCTTCTGACGCCTACACTGACTATCTTACTAAGCTAGCTAATCGACATGGATTATATGCTTATTACAATAATCTTCCTAAAGATATGCTTATGCATTTTATGTTTATTGATATCGATAACTTCAAAAGGGTTAATGATGTATATGGACATGGTATGGGGGATGAGCTTCTTATTAAAGTTGGTCAGTTGATACAGGAAAAGCTGCCTGGCAGTTTTGTATCAAGAATTGGCGGAGATGAGTTTGTTGCTGTTATAGATGGAACCTTAGAACATACCACAGTTACTGATCATGCTCAGATGCTTATTGATGGTATGCAGGAGATGAACTTTAGAAAGGATATTCTTTCACTGATTTCATTTAGTATAGGTGTTATTCTTGATCAGAATACTTCTCAGATGCTTGATGAGGTTTTGTATAAATGTGATTCCGCTATGTACCATGCTAAAACTAATGGCAAAAACCATTATGTTGTATATTATGCCTTAGAGAAATCCGTGGAGATAGCAAAAACTATTGAATCTGAGCAGGAAAAAGCACTTAAGTCAGATGAATTTCAAGTGTATTTCCAACCTAGAGTTAATATGCTTACATCCAATGTTTCCGGAGCAGAAGCTTTGGTTCGTTGGAATCATCCAACAGATGGTTTACGTTCACCTGATTTATTTCTTCCACTATTTGAGAAGAATGGTTTTATCAAGTCATTAGACATCTTTGTATATGAGAGTGTATGTAAGACTAAAGCTTCATGGAAAGGTAAACCATACGAACATTTGATGATTTCAATTAACTTTTCAAGACTTCATCTCTATCAGGCAGATTTACCGGACTATTTACTTTCGATTGCTAACAAGTATAATATTCCTGCCAGCGAGATAAATTTTGAAATCAAAGAAAATGTATTTGTTAAAGATAGTATAGAACTTATTAATATGACTAAGAGATTGCGAGATGTTGGTTTCCATGTATCCATTGACAACTTTGGTTCCGGCTACTCGGCTCTTAACATGTTAAAGGATCTTTCTGTAGATTATATTAATATCGACAAGGATTTTATACAATTATCCTCTCATGACGCCAAAGGTCAGAGGGTTTTGAAGAATGTTTTTGTTATGTGCAAAGATTTAAAGTTCAATGTTGTGGCTGTCGGTATTGAATCAGATATTCAGGCTTACTTTGCAATTGGCTGTGGTTGTGAGATGGCTCAAGGTGATTTCTATTGCCCTGCCATTTCACCAGAAGAATTTAGCAAATATTTGGAAGACAATTATTTCAACGATACGGGAGCCATTAGATTTTCTTTTAAGAATAACTTTAGGAGCGATTGTGGTAAATACAAAGGTAAATTTATTGGAAGTGGTTATTCATTTGGTGATGGCGTAGTTCCGAATCAAACATGTATAAGATTCCCAGGCGGAGAACCAAGTACCAACTATTTAAGCCTTTCAACCAGATTAATCCACCATGAAAGCTATACTGTTTCTATGTGGATTCGTCCCGAAGACTCTCATCTTTGGGGAAGTGCTTTGTATGTAAAGTATGAATCAGGATTCTTTAGTTTCTACCCTACAGCCTGGGAAGGACATGCTTCATATAGAATCCGTGATGCCCGTGTTATAAATGGTTTCCATGATGTTTCTGTTGCAACACTTCCACTTAATGTATGGACTCATGTGGCAATGACATTTAACGCCAAAACTGAGCAGGCTAATTTATATGTAAATGGTAACTTTGTAGCCCATGGAGAGAATATGCCTATATTATATTTTACAACCAACATAATGTTAGGTGGTGATATATATCAGAATTCTTTCAAGGGTTCAATTGCAGATTTGGTAATATATAACCAGACCAAAACCCCTAACGAAATAGAAGAATTATTTATGGAAACAGCAGGACGAGATGATTTCATATACAAAGAATTTATGAAGACAAAAACTGCTTCAGATATGTTTTTCAAAGAATGATAATAATTATGAAAGAGCAGCCATAAAAAACTGCTCTTTTGTGTTATCAATATATTTTAGCCCTTCTGATGTAAGCTCCAATACAAGCCCTTCTTTTCCATAAGCTCATCATGAGTTCCTTCCTCTGCGATTCCCTTATTTGAAATATAAAGAATTCTATCTGCATTTCTGATTGTGGATAATCTATGAGCTACAATAAAAGCTGTTTTATCCTTTAACACTACTTCTAAAACATCTTGAATCATCTTCTCTGTTTCAGAGTCAATCGAGCTTGTTGCCTCATCAAGGATAACTACCGATGGATTCTTGAGCATAATTCTTGCAAAGCTTATAAGCTGTTTTTCGCCGGCTGACAAATCGCCGCCTCTCTCTTCAAGTTCTTCATAGAAGCCCTTTGGCCACCTGTTTATCCATCTGTCCGCATTTATCATCTTTGCAGCAGCTATACATTCCTCATCTGTTGCATCAATACGACCATATCTTATATTATCAATTACAGTTCCCTTAAATATAAATGGATCCTGCATCAATACTCCAACTTCCTGTCTAAGAGATTTCAAAGAAACATTTCTTATATCCTTGCCATCTATAAGTACTTCACCTTTTTTAACATCATAGAATCTTGTGAGCATATTTATAACAGTTGTTTTACCTGCACCGGTTGGACCAACCAATGCAATAGTCTCACCCGGCTTAACATGAAGGTTGAAATCCTCAAGAATATTAATATCTTCTTCATATGAAAATGTTACATTATTAAAATCCACTTTACCCTTAACATCCTTGATATCTTCACAGTTTTCATTATCTCTAATATCAACCTGTGAATCAATTGTATCAAATACCTGCTCCAAGTTTGAACTTACCTGTGCAAGATTTTGAACAATCATCGCCACCTGCGTCAAAGGTCCGCTAAATTGCGCCATATAACTGATAAACATAGATACAACACCTGCATTTACCGTCTCTGAGCCATTAAGTATAAGTGCCAATGATACACCATATAATGTCAATGTTCCCAGATTCCAGAAAATTTCTATAAGCGGTGTATTAAGTTCATTTCTCTTAACTATGCTCCACCATGTATAAATACTACTCATATGAACATCCATGTATATCTGTTCATTAATATCGGCTCTGTTGTAATTCTTTACAATCTTCTCACCCATAATGGATTCAACCACAAATGCTGAACGATTAGAAACCTTTGCTCTATGAAGTGCAAATCTCTTTCTAATTAAATATCTTAGCCAAAATATGCACACCATAAGCGGTACTACTGTTGCAAATACAATCAATGTAAGCTGTGGGCTTAAAACCAGCATGAATACTGTAACCATTACAATCTTTATAATATAGATTATAAAGAACAAAAGCTGATTGGTAAAAAAGTTTGCCAAATCATTGATATAATCAGTTACTCTTACTACAATCTTTCCTGCCGGTCTGTTATCAAAATAATCGAATGACAATTCCTGCAATTTATAAAAAATGTCTCTTCTAATACTTGCGATTACCTTATGACCTGTCTTACCCATAAGTCTTTGATGTGCAAAGGTTATGGAAATCTCTGCCGCTGCCAATATTGCCAACATACCAAGTATAAATATCAGTTCCTTATACTGGCTGTCATAAACAACATTATTAATAATATATCCCAGCAACACTGGTGATATAAGTGAAAATCCAACTGACAAAAGCATGAGGCAACCAACAAGAAGAAATGTCTTTTTGTATGGTATAACATATCTAAATGTTCTACCAAGCTGCTTTATATCAATTTTTCGTTCGATTATTTCGTTTTGAAAATATGTATTACGCTGTGCCATGTTTTCCTCCTGCTATATATTTCGAAGGCATATTTGTGTCCATGACACAAATTGCCATGTGAAAAATTATGCTTCTGCATAATTTTTCACATTTTACTCCTCATAAGTGATAATCTTCTTGTCTTCTGCAACCTGAACTCTGTATATTGCAGCAAAATGTCCATCAAGTTTCATCAATTCATCAAATGTACCTCGTTCTGTAATTTCACCATCCTGCAAATAAATGATTTCATCACAATCCATAACCGATGCCATCTTATGGGCAGAAATAAGAAGTGTTTTTTCAGGATACTTTTCCTTTATGGTTTTAAGCAACGCCTTTTCTGTATTCATATCAAGAGCACTAGTTACATCATCAAGTACAAGAATTGGAGCATTTCTTATAAGAGCTCTTGCTATACAAACTCTTTGCTTCTGTCCACCTGACAAACCTACTCCTCGCTCACCAACAATAGTCTGATAATTAAGAGGTAATTCCATAATAAAATTATGCACCTGTGCATCCTTCGCCGCTTCAATAACCTTCTCACCATCTGTATCCAAATCAGAAAAAGCTATATTCGAATCAATAGTATTTGAGAACAAGAACACATCCTGAAATACAAAGGAATAACAGTTTCTCAAATCGCTTAAAGCGTAATCTTTTATATTATTACCATTTATGGTAATCTCACCACCCGTAAGGTCGTTGTCACGAATAAGACTCTTTAAAAGTACACTCTTTCCACTTCCTGTACCACCAACGATACCAACCTTTTTACCATATGGAATATCAATATTAACATTCTTTAATATTGTATGGTCTCCGATTACAAGACTTGCATCTTTAAGCTTAATATCAACCTTGTCCTGTACCATATCATACTTCTTATTGTCAGTAATTCTTGATTTATGCTCTATAAATTCCTTTATACTGTTGCCGGAAACCATCTGTTGTTGCATCATAAATAACGAGTTATTAATCTGACTTACATGATCCATAATCTTCAAAACATATGACGCACAGGCAAGCACGAAACCAACCTTTATATATCCTTTCATTGCAAGCACTGTACTTATACCAATTGCGATAATATATGCACATTGCTTAATACTTGCAAACACAGCTTCAAATGTTGATGAAAGATTAATCTGTCTAAAATGAGAATCCTTTAAATTCTCATTAGCAATATCAAATTTTCTCTTTTCCTCGTCTTCATTTGTAAACGAACGAACAAGTCTTACCGCCTCAATATTTTCCTGAACCGTAAGGCTCATTTCACTATTTCTTCTACGAATGTTCTTATAATTCGCTCTAGCTCTTTTTCTAAAATTAATCAGTGCAACAACCAAAAATGGTGCTAAAGCTATTGGCACCAAGATAAGCCAAGCGTTAATACTTGCCAAAATAACTGTGGTAATAATAAGAACAAAAATACTATCACACATATTTGGTATCATACGACAATACAATTCCTTAAACATAATTGTATCACCCTGCAAGGTTGTCAAAAGCTCACCTGTGTTATAATCTGCGATTGTGCCACTATCAAGTCTCATAAGCTTTGCATATGTAACCTCACGCAAATCTGTCTCCATATTAAGACCCAACTTAGCATTAACAGTGTTCTTAATATAGATAAGAATAATTCTTACAAGTAACAATCCCAAGAATACCTTTGTAATATTAAAAAACAATTCAAATGTTCCAACCTTACCAAAGTCACCATTAATAAGAAATGCAAAAACACCTGTTGCCTTAGTTTCATCTGCTAAAATAATATAATCAATAAACAGCTCTGACAAAAGTGGCAAAAACAAATCTGCAGTTATTGCAAGAAAGCTGCAAACTTGGATAATGATTGCAAGCTTAAAATACTTTTTCCAAAAAGTAAAACCAAATTTTATAGTTTCCATCTTATCAACCTTTCTAGTTTTCCTCTATGTACTTCTCCATTATGGCAGCTGCTATTCCCACAAGCTGCACACATGGTCTTTTCTTGTAATATTCATCAGTTCTTTCTGAAGGTGTAGGCTCATCCTTTTTCTTTGAAAGCCCTAAAAGTTCTCGACATATAATCGAACCATTAATCTCTTCAAATTCTGCCGCAAGCTCCTGTATTCTGGCATAATGATCTGCTTTTTCTTCCCTTGCCTTCGGATTATCATAGCCATATAAAAGTCCTGCAACCATAAACATACCACTTACAGCACCACAGACTTCTCTCATTCTGCCCATCCCCCCACCAAAAGAAGATGCCAGTTTTACTGCCAATGTTTCTTCTATATCATATTTATCACTAAAAGCCAAAAACACTGCCTGACTGCAATTATAGCCCTGTTCAAATAATGACATAGCTTTTTTACCATATATACTATTTTCAAAGTCAATCATTTTATGCACCTCCGTAAGTTTAATTATATTCATTTTCATTTAGTTTTCAATGACAGTTTCTGTTCTAAAATTGATATTTTCTGCTTTAAAACATTTTCATTTACCATCACATCAACTTTCCTTATAGCATAATAATAAAACAGGACATCAGACAGTCTTCTTTCACTGCCTGTGTCCTATTTTATTAAAGATCTACTATATCCTTCACAACCTCACCAGCTATAATCAAACCAACAACTGATGGTACAAATGCCACACTTCCTGGAATACGCTTACGCTCATCTGCAGATTGCATATGACTTGTATCTGGTGATAATGGCTTTTCTTCTGAATACACCACCTTAAGCTTCTTAACTCCTCTGGCTTTAAGTTCCTTTCGCATAACCTTCGCCAAAGGACATACATTTGTCTTATATATATCTGTTACCCTAAAGCCGCAAGGGTCAAGCTTGTTACCTGCACCCATACTGCTGATAACAGGTATATTTGCTTCCTTTGCCTTCATAATAATCTCAAGCTTTGCTGTTACAGTATCCACAGCATCCACTACATAAGTATACTGTGTAAAATCAAAATCCCCTGCATTTTCAGGCAAGAAAAATGTTTCATGTACTTCAACATTTGCCTGCGGATTAATATCTCGAACTCTATCTTTTAGTACATTAACCTTAGCCTTACCTACAGTTGACTGTAATGCTATTATCTGTCTGTTTATGTTGGATACACTGACAGTATCTTTATCAACTAATACAAAGTTAGACACTCCGCTTCTAGCCAACGCCTCAACCACATAGCCACCGACACCTCCAACACCAAAAACTGCAACTTTCGCATTATTTAATTTTTCAATACCAGCTTCACCTAACAAAAGTTCTGTACGACAAAATTCTTCTCTCATTTTTACTCCATTTCACCATTCTCATTTACTTTGATCACAGTATCCGTTTCATTAATATCTACAGTAATTAAATAATAATCCTCAACAACTTCTATACTCTTTGGTATGTTTGTACTTTCAGTCTTAATGTATTTTATTACATCTCCGTACATATTCATTTTAGAGATTACCATTTTATCATCTGCCATACCTGCACAATAAATGATATCATCTTTTATATATGCTACTCTTATATCTTCATTGCCGGCATCATTAAAGTATGAGCCACTCATTTCCATATCGCCTTGCATATTAGCCATACCTATCCAAGGAAAACTCTCTTCACCCAAATATTGACAGCCGTATGCTATTATCATATCTTCATATACTTCAAAACCATAAATAACCGCTTCCTCATAAACGAAAATTTCTTCAACAA
>CAZESO010000105.1:0-7908 GCA_964515325.1 uncultured Roseburia sp.
GAAAGTGCATAGCAGCCCAAGATATCATTATTGAATTAAGTACAAGGAGACAAATTAATGAAGAAATTAATTTCATGGAATGTAAATGGTTTAAGGGCCTGTATGGACAAAGGCTTTATGGACTTTTTTGATATAATTGATGCAGATATATTCTGTTTGCAGGAAATAAAATTGCAGGAAGGACAGATTGACTGGGAAAAGTCAGGATATCATGCATATTGGAACTATGCAGATAAGAAGGGATATTCAGGAACTGCAATATTTACAAAGGAAGAGCCGATAGCAGTAACTTATGGTATGGGAATTGATGAACACGACCATGAAGGTAGAGTTATTACTTTGGAATTTCCTGAGTTTTATATGATTACCTGCTATACACCAAATGCGCAGAGAGAATTAACAAGACTTGAATATCGTGTGAAATGGGAGCAGGATTTTAGGAATTATCTTTGTGAGTTGAAGAAGAATAAACCAGTAATTTTATGTGGCGACCTTAATGTTGCTCACAAGGAAATTGACCTTAAAAATCCAAAGACAAATAGAAAGAATGCAGGCTTCACAGACGAAGAACGTGGGGAGATGACAAAGCTTTTAGATGCAGGCTTTACAGATACTTTCAGATATTTCTATCCTGATTTGGAAGGCGCATATTCATGGTGGTCATATATGTTTAAGGCTAGAGAAAAGAATGCAGGGTGGCGTATAGACTATTTTATAGCTTCTGATGATTTGAATGATAAGTTAAAGGATGCGAAGATTCATGCAGATATAATGGGTTCAGACCATTGCCCTGTGGAACTTGATATTGAATTATAGGAGAATTAGCTATAAGAAAAAATGAGGGACTGACACTCTAATGATTGAAAATCATAATTGTGTCGGTCCCTTTGTAGTTTTAAATATTATTTATCTTTAGGTACATATGCTACAAAATCTTCTCTGGTTATATACGACATATGCAAATCTTTTATGAAGTTGTGATCTTTGGCTTCATTATAGATAATCAATTCACATATACTTCCAACAAAGGATGATTGGAAAACATCTCCACCTAAAATAATCCATTTAACATAACGATTAGTTGGTACATTTTCTAATGCTCCCACCACTTGCCCATTAATAAATGCTGTGGCTGTTTCAGTTTTGGCATTGTATGTAAATGAATAATGCCACCATTTGTCTTTCTTCAACGGAAGTCCTGTAACATCATACCATCCACTAACCTCTTTTGAATCACGGATTCTAAGACTTGATAATCCTTCGAAAGCATATGGTATAATGGAGCAGAAGCCACTTTCAAACTTAATGTATAAAGCAGAAATCCATTGTGTAAATATTTCAGGTTTAAGCCATACTGAAACTGTAAAGCTGTCATTTACAATAGTTTCATTTGGAATAAATACAGTGTTCTTCTCAACATCACCACCAGGGAAATGTAAGGCTTTTGAATTTTGGAAAATACCATCAACATAGGTAAAGCCTTCGCCACTTAGGAAACCGTTTAATTCACAATCTTCAGCAGCAGTATCACCATCAAATGGGAATCTGTAATTGGCATGAATGTTAGTTAAATATTCATCCGCAAATACAATGAATTCATCAATTGGTATAGGCTTTGAATAATAGAAGCCCTGTGCAATCTGACAACCGCATCTGGTGATAAAATCAATTTGTTCTTTTGTTTCAATACCTTCTGTTACCACATCCATTTTAAGGTCAAGACACATTGCAATAATATTTCTTATAACCTTTTTACCACGAGAGTTATTGGATGACAATCGTAAAAATTCTCTGTCAATTTTAATTGTATTAACAGATAAATCCTTTAAAAGGTTCAAAGCTGAAAATCCTGAGCCAAAGTCATCAATGGACACTAAAAATCCTTTCGTCTGTAATCTGTCAATCATTCGTATAAGTTCAGCGTTATCTTTAATAAAAGTACTTTCTGTAATTTCAATCTCAAGCTCATTAGTTGGTATGCCATACTTGTATGCAATAGATTCTAATGTCTCAGGAAATTCCTTGTTATATAAATGGAGTCGTGACATATTTACAGAAATTGGAATATGTTCATATTTCTCTCCAATCCATGATGCTTTAAGCTTGCAAACTTCTTCATACATATACATATCAAGAGTTGATATAAAACCATTTTTTTCAAATAATGGTATATATGAATCAGGTCGTCTAAGACCATCTTCGGGATGAATCCATCTGGAAAGAGCCTCGGCTCCATACAATTCGCTGGAAACCATATTAACCTTAGGCTGTAAGTATACATGAAATTGTCCTGCTTCTAATGCATCATACATTTCAAGTTCAATATTTCTATTGATTTCCAAAGTCTTATCATATGAGCGATAAATAGTATAACGGTTCTTGCCGTCATACTTGGATTGGTACATAGCTGCATCACATTTTGCCAGAATATCATCAAGAATCTGTGAAACAGATTGGTTGAAAACAATACCAATACTTAATGAAATTAATGATAAAATATCTTTTCTAAAGTCCATCTTTTCTAAATCTTCAAGCATACTTTTGGCGATTTCTTCAACGACTTCTGGTTTGATAGAAGCGTCCAATAATATAACATACTCATCGCCACCAATACGGGCAGTGAAACCACCTGTGTGTGATTTAATTAATTGACTTACAGATATTAAAAGTTTATCACCCATACTGTGTCCATAAATATCATTTACTTTTTTGAAATTATCTATGTCAACAAACATAGCATGAATGTGACAGGTTTTATCTAAAGAAGCATAATAATCATACAATCCGCGACGACTCACCAAACCGGTAAGATAATCACAATCGTATAAATATTCATTTATGTTGTTATCCATAAGGTATATCCTCCTTATAAAATATATAAATTGTTAACACATACAAAAATTAATAAGTTTATTTTAACATAAGCGGTAAAAAAAATACAGACCTTATCTAAAAAAAGTTATTTGTCACAAATAAAGTTGACATTGATGTGCATGTTTTTTATAATTAAAGCTAGTGGCGCCTATTGAAAATGCGCAAATTGTGAGAAGGAGAAATTGAATATGATTATTAAGAATCCAGTAATCAAGGCTGATATGCCTGATGTTGATGTATTAAGAGTTGGGGATACATTTTATATGGTATCAACAACAATGTTTTTTATGCCGGGAGCAGTTCTTTTACGCTCGAAGGACTTATGCAACTGGGAGATAGCTACATATATTTTTGATAAGATTGCAGATAATGACATTTATGAGCTTAAGAATGGTAAACATGCTTATGGTGTAGGTCAGTGGGCTACAAGCCTTGCATATCATAACGGTAGATATTATGCTTGCTTTGTATGCCACGATATGAAGAAGACATATATTTATCATACAGATGATATTGAAAAAAGATATTGGGATCATTACGAGATTGATGAAGTATTCCATGATATGAGCTTCTTATTCTGGGAAGGCAAGTCATATCTTGTATATGGTACAGGAACAATTAGAATAGTTGAATTAGAAGATGATTTAAGCGGTGTTAAGGAAGGTGGTTTAAGACAGCTTTTATTTGAAACCCCATCAGAAAATATTGGTCTTCGCTGTGAAGGCTGTAGAGCTTATGTAAAGAATGGATATATCTATCTCTTATTTATCGAATGGCCAAAGGAAGGCGAAGGCAATGGAAGAAGAAGAGAAATCTGTTATCGTTCAAAAGAGCTTACAGGCGAATATGAGAGAAGAATTATAATGGATGATACTTGCGGATACTTAAATGCAGGTGTTGCACAGGGTTCCCTTGTTGATGATGCCAACGGCAACTGGTACAGTGTTTTGTTCCAGGATCACGGTGCGGTAGGTAGAATTCCATATACACTTCCTGTTGTTTGGGAAAATGACTGGCCTGTAGTAGGTATTGATGGAAAGACTCCTGCTGAGTTTGAGGCACCATTTGAAGAGTATAAGGCTGAACCTATTATCATCAGCCACAGCTTTAATTCTGATAAGAATGAGATTCCAATGCAGTTCCAGTGGAACCACAATCCTATTGATGATGCATGGTCATTTACAGAAAGACCGGGTTACTTAAGACTTAAGATGGCACAGCTTGCGGATGGTATAATGACAGCAAGAAATACTTTGACAGAAAGAACATCAACACCAGAGTGTAACTTTACTGTTGAAATGGATTTGACAGGTATGAAGAATGGTGACTATTCAGGTCTTTGTGCATTTATGGGCTTCTACGGAACAGTAGGTGTTAAGAAGGAAAATGATGAATATTTTGTAACTGTATGCAAGAAGGGTGAAGACAAGAAGCAGTATGAGGAAACTTGCATTAAGGCTTCAGATATTGAAGGCTTCAATCCTGCATCATTCCACCTTATGATTAATTTTGATTTCAATATTGGTGAAGATATTGCTACATTCTATTATTCTGCAGATGGTACAGAATTTGAAGAAATCGGCGAAGAGCTTCAGATGTTATATACATTGGATGTATTTGTTGGTTATAGAATCGGTGTGTTCAGCTATCCAACTAAGGAGCTTGGTGGTTATACTGATTTCAGAAATTTATCTTATGCTTATGAGGAAGATGAAGAATAGTTATTGAGTAATGTATTAGTGGCGCTTTAATGAGCGCCACTTGTTGTATGATGTTTTTTCGTAAAATGTAATGATGAAAATTAGAGTGAAATTTTGGGAGATATGGGATGAAATGTATACAGGGAAAGGCTTTATCCGGTGGTATTGCCATTGGGAAAATGGTAATTTATAAAAAGGCAAAGCTTAATGAAGTATGTGTTAATGTAAGCGATATTGAAGCTGAAAGGGAAAGATATTACATTGCATTGGCTGAAGCTAGAAAGCAGATAAAGGAATTGTATAATAGAACTATTACATATGCAGGCGAGGAAGAGGCAGAGATTTTTGATGCATATTTGGTAATGCTTGATGACCCGGAATATGGTGAAGCTATAGAACGAATTATTGTAAACGAAGGTATTAATGCTGAATGTGCCATTAAGAAAGTAGCAGACAAGCTGTGTGCGACTTTTGAGGCAATGGATGATGAATATTTCAAAGAGAGAAGCATGGATGTAAGAGATGTGTCGGATAGAATTATAAATATTCTATCAGGGACATCTTCTTGTGATGTGAGTTTTAACGAACCGGTTATAGTGTATGCAGACGAGCTTACACCGGGTGAAACTATGAATATGGATAAGGAAAAGGTTTTGGCATTTGTAACTAAAAAGGGTGGAGTGAATTCGCATACTGCAATATTGGCTCGTTCAATGGGAATACCTGCTATCTCGGGTGTTGAGTTTGAAGATATAAGTTTATGTATTGATGATAAAACTAATATAGAGGTATGTGATAATATTGTTGATATGAATAATATGATAATTGGAAATGTAGCCATAGTCGATGGAAATAGTGGAAAGTTAATTATTGAGCCAACGGAGGAAGTGTTGGATGAGTATGTGAAGATACAGGAAGAGAAATCTTTGGATGATGAATGTGGAGATACAAGACAATGTGTTGATAATAGTGGGGTGGATGCTGTTGGAGTGAAATTATCTACAAGTGGCATTAAAATGTTTGCGAATATTTCAAGTGTCAATGATGCAAAGGTTGCATTAGAAAAAGGTGCTGAAGGTGTAGGGCTGTTTAGAACAGAATTTTTATACCTTGGCAGAGAAGATTATCCATCAGAGGAAGAACAGTTTCAGGTATACAAGGAAGTGGCAGAAATCTTTGGGGACAAGCCTGTAATTATAAGGACTTTGGATATCGGAGCTGATAAAAAGGAAGATTATCTATGTCTTGATGATGAGGAAAATCCAGCATTAGGTTATCGAGGAATCAGAGTGTGTCTTGACAGGAAAGATATGTTTAAAACACAGCTAAGAGCCATACTTAAAGCAGCTTTATATGGGAATGTTTGGATAATGTTCCCAATGATAATTTCGGTAGATGAGGTTCTTGAGGGGAAGAGGTTACTTGAAGAGGCTAGAGCTGAGTTGCGAGAAGGTAGGAGTTGTGTAGGAAATATAAAAAATGCAAAGGTGGGAAATGAGAAGGAAGAAAATATAAATAAATTGAAAGTGGGAGTAATGATAGAAACTCCGGCAGCTGTGATGATAAGTGATGAGCTTGCAAAGGAAGTAGATTTCTTTAGTATAGGAACTAATGATTTGTCCCAGTACACATTAGCCATCGACAGACAGAATGAAAAGTTGGATAACGTATTTGATACACATCATAAGGCTATCTTGAAGATGATAGAGATTGTTGCAGAAAATGCACATAAAGCAGGAATTGAAGTAGGAATATGTGGCGAACTGGCGGCAGATGAAACACTTATGGATGAGTTTGTGAGGATGGGGATAGATGAATTGTCGGTGGCGGTAAGTGTGTTGGGAAGAAGGGGATAGTATGAAAGGCAAAAACAGAAAAAAGATTATAATTTTTGGTATAGCTGTTATTATATTAATTGTGTTAATCGTAAAACTGATTAATGAGAATGAGTTATATATTCGTGATGAAAAAATTGAAGATGAGAAAATCGAACATGTGGCATTGGTTTATAAATATGAAAATTGGGCATTCGGACATCAAGAGTATATGTATATTATGGATGATGATGGTTCGGTATACTATGAAGACTTTGTTAAGAATGGAATTGATTACATATATTGTGGAGAAGATGTATTGGCGATGGCATTAGCAGTGTATGAAAATGAAGAAAAAATTCAGTATAAGTTTGACAAATTTTCCGATTCATTTAAAGAACGATTATATACAACTAATTATAATTGGGCAATATTTGCGAAAGGTTCACAAGGATGTGATGCCGGTGACGAAAATTATTATAGTTTAATAAGAATAGGTGAAGAATATGAACTGGTAAAATTAGAAAGAAGTGGAGATTGGTATGCGAGAGCATGGAATTTGGATTATGATGCAATATGCGATTATATGGATGATGTGAGAAAGAAGATTTATGATGAGGATATGAAAAAGAATGAAGAGTAGTAGGTGACGATATGCATTTTATAGGAAAAGCCATTATTTATAGTGAAAAGAGAAAATGTGGTATTGCTGTTGGTTATAGACCACATTTGGCAAAGAAAAATAGTGATGAGTTGTATGGGATAGAGTTTTTAGAGGCTAGTGAAAATGCAGTAGATAAATATGTTGATTGTATAATCAACACACCTTATGAGAAAGTTGATTATTCTTGCCTTAAAATAAATGAGAAATATGATATAAGGGAAGGTCGAAATGTTGTAGGAGAGATTGTTTTATTGGGTGAGATGTGATTTAGGAGGAATTGGGTGTGAACATTTTTGGATTATACTGGAGCTATTGTATGTAGTCAGATAATATTTTCCCTATATGAAATTAGTTTTGCTCTGGAGAAAATTGAGCCCATGTTTTCATCAAAAATGTTGCATATTTTCTCCAGTACCCCCAATATATTGCTTTTAGATACTCAAAATCTTCAAAATGAGTATCTAGAAGCATTTTAAACTTATATCAGAGAAAAAATCACCTCGAAAACCCGAATTTTGGATGGAAATTTTCTCTGGGTTCAAGAAAAAATTGTATAGGGAAAAAGTAACAGTACAAAAAGATAAAAAAGCTACTATCAAATTAGATTATGAAAATATTACAAGACAAAATATGGAAAATAGTGGTTGACACAGATAAAATACTATGTTATCTTTGAAAAAGCAAATTAAGTAAGGAAAGGCGGTGGACAATATGATTATTATAACTAAGAATTACAATTACGAAACTACAAAACTTAATAGTATTATACATATTGCTACCGATTCGGAATACATAAGATAGGTGTTTATTGTCGACTAATTTTATATTGTGATGATAGTCAGTTATTTTAGGCGCT
>CAZESO010000106.1:0-7897 GCA_964515325.1 uncultured Roseburia sp.
AAGGGCCTTAGAATGATTGAGGTGTATAAGCATCAGTTTAAGGAATTATCATTAATAATAGAGCAGGTGAAGGATAGGAATTATAAATTTATTATTTATATGGATGATTTATCTTTTGAGGATTATGAAATTGAGTATAAGTATTTGAAGGCGATTATAGAAGGCGGACTTAGCAAAAGACCAAAGAATGTATTGATTTATGCTACTTCTAACAGACGACATTTGGTTCGTGAGAAATGGAGTGATAAGGAAGACAGAAGAGAGGATTTACATACATCAGATACGGTTGAGGAGAAATTATCTTTGGTTAACAGATTTGGTGTTACTATATGTTATGTATCTCCAAACAAGAAGGAGTTTGAGAATATTGTCAGTGTATTGGCTGATAAACATAATGTTAAAATGTCAAAGGAAGAATTGTATAAGGAAGCTAATAAATGGGAATTAAGTCATGGGGGCTTATCCGGCAGAACGGCACAGCAGTTTATCAATTATATTTTGGGACAGGAAGGCAAAAATGTGTAATGGAGGTATGGTATGGCGATTACAAGGTTTGCAGCAGTGGATATTGGGGCATACAATGTACAGTTGAAGGTTTTTGAGATAACTAAAGACAAAGGCATTGTGAAAATTGATAACTTAAAAAAGGAATTGGAGCTTGGCAGTGAGGTTTATAGAACCGGCAAGCTGAGTTTTAAAACTATTGAAGAATTATGTCAGGTTCTGTATGATTTTTTAATTGTAATTAAAGGATATAAGATTACTAATTATGCAGTGGGTGTAACTTCGGGACTTAGACAGGCTTCTAATATCAACACGGTTCTTGACAGAATTAAGGTTAGAACAGGATTTGATGTAAGGGTTTTAAGCAATTCAGAGCAGAGATTTTTAAGCTTTAAGGCAGTAGCGGCATGTGAAGAGAAGTTTGAGGAGTTCACCAAAAAGTCAGCAGCTATTGTAGAGGTTGGTTCTACCAGTACACAGATTTCTATATTTGAAAATGGTGTGCTTGTGGCTACCAATAACATTAGACTTGGTTCAATCAGAATAAGAGAATTAATCTACGATTTAAGTGAGGACAGCAATCATTTTGATGCTCTTATTGAAGAACTTTTGTTAAATGATTTACAGACACTTAACAGACTGTATATTAAGGATAGGAAAATTGAAAATGTTATTGTCATTGGTGAGATTATAACCAGTGATGTTAGAAAGCTTGTACCGGAATTCAAAAATAAAATATATTCTGTGGAAGATTTTATGAATATTCCAAGTAAAACTCCTTGTATGAAAATTTACAGGAAGATTATAGAGAATTTTAAGGCGAAGTCAGTGCTTATATCAGATGTGGATATGTGTGATGCCATTGTGGCTGATTATGCTCTTGCGAATAAGAAGATTAAGGTTGTTCATAATTTTGAAGATGATATATTAGAGGAAGCAAGAACAATTTGTAAGAGATATAACGGTAGTATTAAGCATGTTGAACTTCTAAGAGAGCATACAGGCGAGATATTTGATATGATGAAGAAATATCATGGACTTGATGTAAGAGACAGATTATTGCTTTCGATTGCTGCTATTTTACATGATTGTGGTAAGTATGTCAGTATGAGATATGCAGCGGATTGTTCGTACAATATCATAATGTCTACGGAGATTATTGGTCTTTCTCACAAGGAGAGAGAAATTATTGCAAATGTTGTAAAATACAATACTATGGAAATAGAAGATAACAGAGTGTTAGGTTATAGTGATGAAGATTATTTGAAATTGGTTAAATTAGTGGCAATTCTAAGGGTGGGAAATGCCATGGACAGAAGCCATAAGCAGAAGTATAAGAATCATAAGCTTGAAATAAAGAATAATGAGCTTATTATCACTGCTAATACTAATGATGATATTACATTGGAGATAGGATTATTTAAGGATAAGGCTGACTTTTTTGAGGAAGTGTATGGAATTAAGCCTGTTTTAAGAAAAAAGAAAGGACAGTAGTGTATGGGAGACATTTTTACAAATCGTGAGCTTAGTTGGTTAGATTTCAACTATAGAATATTGGGTGAAGCAAAGGATAAAAGTATTCTCTTGTTTGAGAGAATGAAGTTTTTGAGTATTACTGCCTCAAATCTTGATGAATTTTTTATGATAAGAGTTGCGTCTTTGAAAGATATGGTTTATGCAAAATATTGGAAAACTGATATTTCAGGAATGACAGCAACAGAACAGTTAAAAGCTATTAATGAGAAGACTCATGATTTTGTGGCGGCTCAGTATAATACATACAATCGCTCACTTATGCCACTTATGAAGTCGGAGAAATTGTATATCAAGAATCATGAGGATTTAAATAAGGAACAGGTGAAGGCAATAGAGAAATATTTCAATGAAACAATTTACCCTGTTGTTACACCGATGGCAGTGGATTCCTCAAGACCATTTCCACTCATTAGAAATAAATCTTTGAATATTGCAGCACTTCTTGAAAATGAAGGCGAGTTTGAGTTTGCTACGGTTCAGGTGCCTTCAGTATTGCCAAGATATTTTGTTGTACCTTCAGAAAATGAAGGAGAAGTTACATTAGTGCTTCTTGAAGAAATTATTGAAAAATTCATAGACAAGCTTTTCTTGAATTATAAGGTTGTATGTGCACATCCATATAGGGTTATGAGAAATGCCGACCTTACCATTGATGAAGAAGATGCAGCCGACCTTTTGAAGGAGATTCAAAAACAGCTTAAGAAGCGCCAATGGGGTGAAGCTATTCGTCTTGAGGTTGAAGATAATATTGATAAAAAATTATTGAAGATTCTTAAAAAAGAATTAGATATAAAGGATGAAGATATATTTAAGATTAATGGACCAATTGATCTTACATTCTTAATGAAATTATATGGACTTGAAGGTTTCGAGCATCTTAGGGATAAGAAGTTCATTCCTGTAAATCATCCACAGATTAATCCGGAGGAAAATATATTCGAAACTATTAAAAAAGGTGATATTTTACTTCATCACCCATACCAGACTTTTGATCCGGTTGTGGATTTTGTTAGAACTGCAGCAGTTGACCCACAGGTACTTGCCATCAAACAGACCCTTTATCGTGTAAGTGGTAATTCACCAATTATTGCAGCTTTAGCACAGGCTGCTGAAAATGGTAAGCAGGTATCAGTTCTTGTGGAGTTGAAGGCAAGATTTGATGAAGAGAATAATATCAACTGGGCAAAGATGCTTGAAAAGGCAGGATGTCATGTTATTTATGGTCTCAAAGGTCTTAAGACACATAGCAAGATTACATTAGTTGTTAGAAATGAAGAAGATGGAATAAAGAGATATGTTCATCTTGGTACAGGTAATTACAATGATGCAACAGCTAAATTGTATACAGATATGGGACTTTTAACCTGCAAGAATGCAATAGGCGAAGATGCAACAGCCGTATTTAATATGCTTTCAGGATATTCTGAACCGGAAAACTGGAATAAGCTTTCTCTTGCACCATTGTGGCTTAGAGATAAGTTTAAGTTCTTGATTAAGAGAGAAACTGAAAATGCTAAAGCAGGCAAGGAAGCTAAGATAGTGGCAAAGATGAATTCTCTTTGTGATAAGGAAACAATTAAGCTTTTATATGAAGCCAGCCGTGCAGGAGTTAAGATTGATTTAATTATCAGAGGTATCTGTTGTCTTAGAGCGCAGGTGCCTGGAATGAGTGAGAATATTAATGTGCGTTCAATAGTTGGTACATTCCTTGAGCATAGCAGAATCTTTTATTTCTATAATGATGGAAAAGAAGAAGTATTTATGGCTAGTGCAGACTGGATGCCTAGAAACCTTGACAAGCGAGTTGAGATTATGTTTCCTGTAGAGGATGTAGCCTTGAAGGAAGAGGTAAAGCATATTCTTGACATTCAGCTTGAAGATACATTAAAGGCTCATATCATGAATGCAGATGGTATTTATGAAAAGGTAGATAAGAGAGGTAAGAAACTTTTAGGAGCACAAATGTTTTTCTGTGAAGAAGCTAAGAAACGAGCAAAGAAAAAGAATCCTGTTAAAGCTAAGAGAACATTTGAACCTATGAGTAATCCAAATTAGTGTTGTTAATGAGTTAGGATTGCTGGATTTTGTCTGGCAATCCTAGTAATTATTTATATTGGAGATAAAGAAATGGATAAGAAAACATATGTCGGATTGAATGAATGTGTGGATTTGCACGTGCATTCAACTCATTCGGATGGAACATACAGTATAAAGGAACTGGTGGCATATGCAAAGGAAAAGGGATTAAAGGCTATTGCATTGACGGACCATGATACGGTTTCAGGTGTGGAAGAAGCTATGGAAGAAGCTGAAAAATGTGGAATTATTGTGATTCCGGGGATAGAGATATCTACGGGATATAAGAATGGAGAATTACATATACTTGGTCTTAACATTGATTATAAAAGTGAAGTGTTTAGTAATTTTATAATTGAGTGCAGAAACAGTAGAGAACAAAGAAATCGAAGAATGGCAGAAAAGTTGTGTGATTTGGGAATGAAGGTTTCTTTTGATGAACTGGTTGAAAAGTATCCAAGTTCTACAGTTACCAGAGCACATTTTGCCAGATATCTCCACGAGAATGGATATGTCAGCAGTAAAAAGGAAGCTTTTGACAGATTTCTGGGAGATGGTAAGCCTGCGTATATTCCTAGGGAACGAATTGAACCCCAAGAAGCAATTGATATGATAAAGAAGGCAAAAGGACATCCTGTACTTGCTCATCCGCTTTTGTATAAAATGGGAAAGGCACAGCTTGACAGTCTGTTTGATTATCTTAAAGGTCTTGGACTTGAAGGTATTGAAGCATTATATTCACTTAATACACCAAGTGAAGAGGAAAGACTTATTAAGATGGCAAAGAATCACGGATTATATATTACGGGAGGTTCGGATTTTCACGGAAGTAATAAGCCGGATATTGACCTGGGTGTAGGTAAAGGTAATTTACGAGTGCCGGCAGAATTGCTGAAAAATATTATGACAGTTTAATATTTGTGAGTTAGCTGTTATGAATGGAGTACAATTATGATAGATGTTAATGAATATGAAATTTATAAAACTCTTGAAGATTTACCGGTAAAAACAATTTGTTTAAAGCCTGATAAAGCAGTGGTTGTTAAAGGTGTTGTACAGATTTTACATGGTATGTGTGAATATAAGGAAAGATATTTGAATTTAATTAAATATTTAAATGATAATGGTTATATCTGTGTAATTAATGATATGTGTGGTCATGGTGAAAATGTAAGCTTTTTTAAAGAGCTTGGATATTTTGGTGATGATGGTGCAAAGAAGGTTATTGAAAGCAGTCATGCGGTAACTGTTTATATTAAAAATAATTTTCCTGATTTGCCAATTATTTTGTTTGGTCATAGTATGGGAAGCCTGATTGTCAGAGCGATATTAAAAAAGCATGATGATGATTATGATAAAGTCATTTTAACAGGAAGTCCATCTAACAGATTTGGAAAAAGAGGTGGTAAGTTTTTAGCTGATGTTATTGGTCTTATAGGAGATGAAAAGAAAACAAACAAACTTCTTGATGCAATTGTGATGGGTCAATATTATATGAGCTATAGAGAGGAAAAACTGAAGAATTCATGGATATGTACTGATGTGGATGTAGTTAATGAATTCAATGAAAATATGTATAGTAATTTTACTTTTACAATAAACGGATATTATACATTATTAAGTATTATGTGTGATGTTTATTCTAAACGGAATTGGAAGCTTAAGAACAAAAGGTTGCCAATTATATTTATGGCTGGTAAAGGTGATCCTTGTATTGTAAGTGAGGAAAACTTTGAAAAAACTGCTGGTTTCTTGAAAAATTTGGGTTATAGGCATGTTGAAACTAAGCTTTATGATAATATGCGTCATGAGATTTTCAATGAGAAGAACAAGGAAATGGTGTATAAAGATATTGTTGAATGGTTGGAGGATGAAGATGAAGAAATCAATTTTAATATTAATGTTGGTATTAATGGTAGTGACATTAATGGGGTGTGGAAATAAGGAAAATATTAATGAAGAAACTAATGGAGAGGTAAATGAAAAGATTAGTGAAGATTGTAGCGATGAAACATGTGAAGATGATTATCCTACAAAAAATCCTACTACGCCTGCACAAGGAGTAGATTATAAACCTGTTATATATCTCTATCCGGAAGAAGAAATGGAAATTTCAGTGAAGCTGGATTATAAAGGAAAATTCACATCAACTTATCCGGTATACAAAGATGGATGGAACATAGTTGCAAAGCCAGATGGTACATTATATTCTGAGGAAACTGGCAGAGAGTATTATTGTTTATTCTGGGAAGGAGTATCTGATGTAGAATATGATTTTTCAAAAGGTTTTGTTGTTCCAGGAAATGAAACAGAAGAATTTTTAGAAGAAAAGCTTGCAGTACTTGGATTGACAGAGAAGGAAGCAAATGAATTCATAATCTATTGGTTGCCTCAAATGGAAGGAAATGCCTATAATTTGATTTCATTCCAAGATGAAGTGTATACAGATAATGCAAAATTAGAGATAAGCCCGTCACCTGATACTGTTATTCGTGTATTTATGGCTTGGCAGGGATTAGATGAGTATGTTGAAATTGAGCCACAGGAGCTTGAAAGCGTAGAGAGGGTAGGTTTTACAGTTGTTGAGTGGGGCGGAAGTGAGAGATGAATTTGAAGTTTACATTGCATTTGACTGTAAATCAGGCAGTGCAACTGGACTTAACAGGATTGTTAAAGAGCGTTGACAGATTGATTGATATGGTTGGTAGTGTTTTTAGAACAAAAGTAATACGATATTTTCATCAAGTAATACAAGGAGGAAACATTGATGAAGAAAGGTATTATTTATAATCTAAATCCGTTCAACAACGAAACAAATATGTCATCTGCTGAATACATAATAAAGAAATTATTGACATTCATTCTGATATATGTTTTTTCGGCAGTTTTGGGAGAAGGAGTAATAATTGGGATTTTATATGGTATGGGCTATGACCCTTTGCACGGCATAATGCCAGCTGGAGAAATTAGTGAGTTGTTACTCTACTATGGTTTCCTAGTATTTTCCTTAGTAACCCTATTATATTGCAGATTTGTTGAGAAGAAAAATATTAAATTCGTAGGTTTTTCAGGAAATCCTATAGAGTATTTGGCGGGAGCATTAGTTGCCACGATTCTTTTGTTTATAATATTAGGTATAGGTTGCCTCTGTGGTTCCATTAGCTTTTGTGGATTCAACACAAATGTTAATATTAAAAGTATTTTGTTATGGGTATTGGCATTTGGTGTTCAAGGTGCCACAGAAGAAATCATGTGTAGAGGATATTTGCTCAATTCATTGAAAAATAGAATATCTATACCATTGGCAATTCTAATTAGTTCAACTGCATTTGTTTTTCCACATTTGTCTAGCTTGATTGAAGCGGATTTCGTGTATGCTGTGGTTGGAATTATAAACTTGTATTTGGTTTCGATTACCTTTTCAATACTTGTTTTGTGGCGGTCTAATATATGGATTGCTTGTGGGTTACATAGTGCATGGAATTTTATATTATATGTGATTATGGGTTTGTCCTTAAGTGGAAGTGAAAGTGTTTCAAAAGGAGTAGTTCTTTTTAGTGTAAAAGATACTAGTATCCTCAATGGTGCAGATTACGGAATAGAAGCAAGTGTTATTACAACAGTAGTGTTAGGAATTTTGTTATTTGTTATGGTAAAAGGATGGAAAGGTAGGATTGGTAAAGATGGAATTTCATAATAAATTGTATAATCTTCGAAAACAAAAAGGCTTATCACAAGAAGAACTTGCTAATCGTTTGAATGTTTCTCGGCAAACCATTTC
>CAZESO010000107.1:0-7862 GCA_964515325.1 uncultured Roseburia sp.
CAAATGTAATCACTAAAAAATCGTCACGAATTAGGATAATACACTAATTCCCACATATCATCTGTTTCAGATTCTCTATTCCATTTATTCACTATTTCATCTACATCAATAAAATATTTAAATCGTATATTTTCCATAATCTCACCCCTTATCTTTGTACTTTTCACCCATCATAACTCCTATTCGTAGTGAAGAAAATACCAATAAGCATACTGCAAATACATTGTTTTGAGTAATAATCAAGCCTGCCAGAAACATTGTTAATATCACACTTATAGCTACTTTAAATATCCTCATGCGTACCTCCATATTTTCCATATTTTCCATATTTTATCACCTTGGTTGAACATTATAATTATCTCATACTATCAGACCAATAAAACTCCCTTATAACAAAATTATTCTCTTTCCTGTAATATATCCTGTAATTTTCTTTGATTTAAATGCAATGCAATTTCATTAAATTTTTCTACTGCTTTTAAACCTTCATCTACATTATCTATATACTTGTCAAATTCATCAAATACATCGACTTTTGATACTTTAATTCTTAATACTGCTGATTTACCAGCCGTTTCCACTGTCATTCCTGATTCCTTAAAATTCTCTATATCATCCTCAAACCATTTAACTAACTTGTCAATTTTGCCATTTCCTCCACGAAATGACAAATCAACATATCCCTTTTCTGTTTTATGTACAATTGTTACATCCTTATGCACTGTTTTATATGTAAACCATGTAGACTTTGCCCCTTTAGGCCCCTTATTATTCAATGACATAAGCCTTCCATATTTTTCATTTTGGTAATCAATGTAGTTATTCCAAAACCTTGTTACACTAGCAACTTCCACAACTTTATATCCTGTCCTTTGATGGCTTATTGCCTGCTCTAACTGCACTAATTTAAACTTACTGCGTACATCAGTTTTTCCACTAAAATACTTAACAAGCTCTTCATACAATACTTTATTTGGATATTTCATAGCCTCATCATTATCTTTAAGGTACTTTTCTGGTGCAACAATAAACACATCATAACTATCATAATCGTTATTTTTCACTCCAAGTTTACCTCTATCATCATATCTTTTACACTGTTCCGGCTGAGCTATAGCGTCAATTTTATCTTCTATTAACAAACCATGTTTCTTTCCTCCATTCTGTACTATAACTGTGATATCGGTTTCTCCAAGTTCAATATCGGTCTTTGAATGCTCTACTTCAATAACTTTTGCCCCAGATAATCCTACTTTAGACAAAAATATATCTGCAAATTTCTGAGAAAAGACAATTTCCTCCAAAATAAGTATATCAATATCTCGCTCTATTACATCTAAAAATTTAATACCCATTTAACTCTTTCTCCTTATCCTTACAAGGTTTATATTATTTGTTACTTTCGCATTCTCTTTTCCTAATTAAGAAGATACTTCTCATCCAAAGTCATAATTCCAACTTCCCTCTTATCTCCTCATTCACCCTACAAACCTCCCCATAAAAGTCCCTAGCCGACAATCTGTGTGCCCCTTCACCTACAACTATCATCTGCTCCAATCTATCCGAGGTTGCCACAGTAACTCTATACTTCTTTCCCATTTCCTTTACTGTCTTTTCTATATATGCATCAGCAGTTTCAGCTTCCTTTGTGTAAACCACGAAAATATCGCCATACTTTTCAATGCTTCCGCGATTACCTTTCACCTTATAAGCATCAAAAACTACTATTAAATGACATTTCTTGTAACCCTGATAATTGCACAAAATATCCTGCAACTTCGCTCTTGCTCCATCAAGATTAACATTTGCAAGTTCCTTCAACTCATCCCACGCAAATATAATATTATATCCATCAACCAACAAGCATTCTTCTTCCGGTTCCTTCTTGCCTTTATACTTATAATCGCTTGGTCTTACATCATTTTCAGACCTTCTCTTATTTCTGTAAGGATTATTTATAATATCAAAATCCGAATTCCTATAGGTCTTTTCAAATATTGCTTTTAGTTCCTCATCAGTGGCAGCAGTTACATTGGCTTTCTTAACTGTCATTGTTTCATAAGCTTCTTTTTTACCATTAAATCTGCTTTCTAAATGCATCATTTCATAAACCTGATCCCAAGGCACATAGAAGCCTGCCCCATGAGCACAGAACATTGAGCCTGTTGGATTTGCCACATCACTTTCCGAATCATAGCCTATGCTTTCTATTACTTCCATAGGATTGTGGCATTCTTCATATCCACTTATTTCACAGAAGAATCTTCCCTTGCCTCTGGTGTAGGCGGCAAACTCCTGACTATAATCTCCCATCAATGAAACCGGTGCATAACCTTCCAATATAACACCCTCACCATCCATTATAGGGTCAGAAAATCTTCCATTCATTTTCTGAATATCGGTCATAGCTCGTCCAAGAGACTCACTTGGCATTTCCATCTTAAATTTATAATACGGTTCTAAAAGCTTTGATTCTGCCTGCTTTAATCCCTGTCTTATGGCACGATAGGTCGCCTGTCTAAAATCTCCTCCTTCAGTATGCTTCTTATGGGCACGACCTGCCACCAATGTAATCTTTATATCTGTAATCTCAGAGCCAGTCAATACTCCAAGATGCTTTTTCTCCAAAATATGTGTAATAATAAGCCTTTGCCAGTTCTTATCCAATTCATCCTCTACAGCCTTATTTTCCACAACAATACCACTTCCCACATCTCCCGGTTCAAGAATAAGATGTACCTCTGCATAATGCTTTAATGGCTCATAATGTCCCACACCATACACTCTGTTTGTGATAGTTTCCTTATATACAACATTTCCACTGTCAAAGCTTACTTCCACGCCAAATCTGTCGTAGATTACACTCTTTAATACTTCAAGGTAAACTGCTCCCATTACCTTTACATATATTTCATAATGCTCCTCATTCCATTCCACCTTAAGCTGTGGTTCTTCTTCTTCAAGCTGTTTCATATTTTTAAGCATCACGAACACATCACAGTCTGCCGGTAAAACCAGTCTATATCTTAACACCGGCTCTAACACCGGTGCAGTTGTAGCATTATCACTTCCAACTCCAAGCACCTGTCCTGCAAATGTATTATTAAGTCCCGTAACAGTACATACCACTCCTGCCTCTATCTCATTTACAGCCTTAAATTTATCACCAGAATATACTCTTATCTGGTCAATCTTTTCAGCTTCACAGCTTTCACCATATTCTATAATAGACTTAACCTTTAAAGTGCCGCCTAACACCTTAAGATATGTAAGCCTTTTTCCCTGCTCATCCCTTATTATCTTGTAAACCTTTGCACTAAATTCATCTCTATATGATTTTTCCTTTGTAAATCCAGCAAATGCATCCATAAATTCCACAACACCAATATCTTTTAGAGCCGAACCAAAGAAACATGGAAATATCTGTCTGTTAGAGATGGCATTTACAATGTCATCTTCACAAACTTCTCCTGTCTCCATATATTTATCAAGCATTTCTTCATCGCACATGGCAATGGCTTCTTTGACTTCTTCACTTGTCAGTTCCGTAAAATCCACAGCCCCGCTTCCACACAACTTCTCAATGTCCTTCATTATCAATGTCTTGTCAACATCCGGCTGGTCCATCTTATTTACAAATACAAAAACAGGAATATTGTAGAGGGCAAATAATCTCCACAATGTTCCTGTATGAGCTTGAACGCCATCAGTTCCACTGATAATCAATATAGCATAGTCAAGCACACTAAGACTTCTCTCCATTTCAGGAGAAAAGTCCACATGTCCCGGTGTATCTATTAAATATATTTCTTTATCATTAATTGTAAGCTTAGCTTCCTTTGAATAAATGGTAATTCCACGCTGTTTTTCAACATCATCTGTATCAAGAAATGTGTTTCCTCTGTCAACACGACCCATTTCCTTGATTACACCTGCATGATATAAAATACTTTCAGATAAAGTTGTCTTTCCAGCGTCAACATGCGCCATTACGCCAATTACCATCTATTTGTTCCTCCACATCTAGTTCTACACCACTTGTAGTCTTTTCTTAACTCTTTTTATAACATAAATATAAGCTATAATCAAGAAAATATCAGCAAATATCCACGCCAACGGACTGGCTGTACACACTGCCACGAACCCGAATTTTGGAACAAATACAAAACCAACCAAGGCTCTTGCTATCATTTCACATACACCTGCAAGGATTGCAAGCTCGCTATAACCAAGTCCCTGTATTGTAAATCTTACGATATTAACCAAAGCTAATGGAAAATAGAACGCAGAACTCCATACATTCATAAGCCACGCATTATGCAAAATATCAGCATTTTCCTTTCCGTCAATAAATATACTGGCAAGATTCTCACCAAATATTACTAATATTACACAGGCAATAACAGAATATACAAGTCCCATCATAGAACATGAAAGCATACCTTTGGTAACTCTGTCCGGCTTACCTGCACCAAGATTCTGCCCTGCATAAGTCGCCATTGTTGACCCCATAGCATCAAATGGACAACAGAAGAACATACCAACCTTATTTGCAGCCGTAACCGCCGCAACTGCCGCTGAACCAAGCGTATTAACTGCAGTCTGTATAACAACACTTCCTATAGCTGTGATAGAATACTGCAAGCCCATCGGAATTCCCATTCTGCAAAGAGTTCCAACATATCTCATGTTCAAATTCCATTCCTCGCCCTGTATCTTCAACACATCAAATTTCTTTATCATATATATAAGACAAAGCACGCCTGACACCGCCTGAGATATAACCGTCGCCCACGCAGCACCTTCAACACCTGTTCCCATAAATCCAATTGTTAAAATATCAAGTACAATATTTAAAATTGATGAAATAATAAGAAAAACAAGTGGTAATTTACTATCACCCATTGCTCTTAAAATTCCTGATAAAATGTTATACAACATAAGAATTGGAATTCCAACGAAAATAACAAATATATAATCATATGCTTCCTGTATAATATCACTAGGAGTCTTCATAAGTTCTAAAATATCCATACATAAAACACTTATCACTGTCGTGATTATAGCTGCAAAAAATATGGAAACCCACATACAGTTTGCAACATATTTACGCAAATTCTTAAAATCCTTTGCGCCAAAACATTGTGCAATCGGAATAGTAAAACCATTACATATACCCATACAAAATCCAACAACCATAAAATTAATTGAACCTGTTGAACCAACTGCTGCCAAACTATTTACACCTAAATATCTGCCTACAATAATGGTATCAACCATACTATAAAACTGCTGAAATAACATTCCCAACAAAAGAGGAATACCAAAGCTTAATATTATCTTTTTTGGATCGCCAACTGTCATATCTTTTGTTCTGCTCGCTGCCATATCTTTTGCTCCTTTTCAAATTTTGTCGCTTCATTATATATCACAAAAAAAGATTTGTCATTGTGTTTTATGACAAATCTTTTCATTTACAGTAAAATTTCTTTATGCTATCCGTACAGAAAACTACACAAACTCTTCAACAGTAACATATATCTTACCTTTTTTAGTTTCCCCTGAAATTCTTACAAAAATCATTTTACCATAACCCCTGACGGTTATGATGTCTCCTTCTTTTACATTATAACTACCATTTTCCATCACTCGACCTGATAAAAATACTTTCTTTTCACGCATAAGTTCCAAAACTTTACTTCGTGACATATTGCATTTCTTAGCAATTATGGCATCAATCCTAAGAGATGGAACCAATACCTCACTACTCTTTTTCTCATAAGCTATCTCTTCACTCATTTCATCTATAACACTTGCCATTACACTTGTATGTTTAATTTTTGACAGATTCTCTACCACATACTCAGCAATATTATCAATTACAAATATATAGCCTTCATTATTTCTAATGATTATGTCTCCAATCTTTTCACGCTTTATTCCAAGATTCATCAATGCTCCAAGAAAATCCCTGTGTGTAAGCTTATCAGCAAACTTTTGCAACAATGGTTTCACTTTTATAACTGCTATAGGATATGGCATTTCATATCCCACACTATCCATACTTCCAAATCGCGCCACTTCTCTTATACAGCCATTTGCTCCACCAAACAATGAATAATCCATAAATCTTTCTTCTTCCATTGTTCTCTTTAGCAAAGCCACATCTTCCATGGACAGAAAATCCGTGAAAAAATATTGATTACATTTATATGATTTATCTGCCAGCTCGGCAAATCTCTTTTTCAAAAAAAGTTCTTCATCTGTCATTTTACTTTCTCCAATTCTTACACCCATAAATTATTTTCAAACACCATTTCATTTGTCAGCTTTTGTTACAAAAAATAGATGCGAATCTCTCACATCTATTTAAAAAACTCATCTATTTTCTCACAGACCATTTCAGGAGTTGCCTCAAATATAATAAGTAACTTTCCATCTTTCACCTTAATCAATCCATCCTGTCCCACAAATTCATTGCTCACTCCCAATGGATATGTATTATTCAGCTCACCATCAGTCATCTGATATTTAAGACCTTCTATTGTCACACCCTTTGCCTTATCACCCGAAGCAAAAACTGATAACATGCCTTTGAATTCTGAATTAAACTTAATCATTTCATTGCAAATAACGGTAACAGCATAATCTTTTTCCACAATAATACCTACACAACCATTTTCAGCTATGTGATTAAGCAACTGACAATTAGCTATAGAATGGTCAAATCGACCACCCAGACCGCCATAGATGATGAATTTCGTATATCCTCTATTCATACCTTCATTAACAGCGGCATACATATCCGTAACATCCTTCTTTGTTGGAAGTGTTATTAAATTATGGTGTTTTGGAACATACTTTAATGAATCAAAATCTCCAATAACCATATCTGCTGGTATTTCAGCATCAAAAAGATATTTCATTCCACCATCTGCCGCAATAACATATGCTTTATTTTCTTCATTAATATAAAGTTTTTCGCACTGTCCTGCGCCAACAATGTAACAAACATCTTTCATACTTTTCTCCTGTTTACATTTAAATTGTAATATCTACACCTAATGTATTCATGTTTCTTGCTACCGGTAAATCTAACGAGTTAGGAATAGTCCCTCTCAAATTAGTAACAACAACATTCATATTTGAAGAAGACGCTCTTAATATTAAACTACTAAAAGATACATTCTTCTCCGCTTCCTTCTTTTCACCTTCTCTGCCTTGTGCCATTCCACTTCTAGCCTCTACATTATTGTAATTAGCATATCTATCAATGGAATACCAAGAACTATTACTATTGTTTACAGTCATGATATTACATCCTTTCTAAGCAGGTAGCTGCTACCAACTCTTTTTATCGAAAGAATGTTTTAAATACTTTAGAGCAAAATTGAAAATTTTTCCAATTAATTTTGCTTTCTAACAATAGCATACTCATCATCATATGAATAGTATGGACAATCATAAAATGTATCAGTCATAAATTTTCCCATTTCATCCTGATCCAGATTCATATCGCATACATAATACTCTAATTCATCATCATATATGTAATTTGAACATGTATCACAATTTGATTTGCTTTTAGACATACTAAGCTCCTAAATTTATTTTTTCACTAATTCCTTACACTGCTCAAAGCTCCCATCAACAAACGCATTTTTATATACCCTAATAAGAGTTTTATTATTAAAATATATTGCCATATTATCATCTTTTTCTATAGTCTTAACTATATTAGAATATAACAAATCCATCTTAATATTACCTTCTTCCAAATATATTTTATCTTCCAAAAACTCAATTGTTCTTATCCAATTTTCCTGACCATATGTTTTAACCAAATTCTTATAATTAATCTT
>CAZESO010000108.1:0-5952 GCA_964515325.1 uncultured Roseburia sp.
TTTGATACGAAATCAAATTACAAGCTTAGATGTAAGTAATAATACTAAATTGCAAGTTTTGTATTTGCGTAGTAATAAATTGACAAGCATTGATGTAAGCAAGAATGTGCTTTTGAAAAAAATATGGGTAGATTATAATCAATTTGCTTGTTTAGATTTAAGCAATAATACAACCATTACAGAAGTATTAACTAATGATAATTCATATACAATAACACAATCAAGAAATAATACATTTGATTTATCTACAATTCCAGGTTTTAATGCGGCGCTTTCTTCCAATTGGAGTGGTGGTACTGTTTCTGGTAATATACTGACAATAGATGTAGCAGGAACTACTGTAACATATACATATGATTTGGATGGAGCGTCAGGAAGTAAAACGGCGGATTTTAAGTTAAATGTTGCTAATCCTAGCAAGCCAATAACATATATTAATAGTGTGTCTGTGACTGGTGTGGATGTACCTGTGGCAGGAAAGGCATTTGATGTAACAGCAAACTGTAATACAACCGGAGTTACAGAATCAAACCCTACAATTGCTTGGGAAAAGAAGTCAGGGAACACATACGAGAAGGTTACAGGCAATGCAGATTATAATAGTACATACAAAGCAGTGATAACTGTATCTCCAGATTGGTACTATGAGTTTAAGAATAATACCACAGGAACTATCAATGGAAATGGTGCAACGGTAAGCTATGATGCCACTTCAGGAAAAATTGTACTTAGTGTGGAATACACAACGGCTAAGGAAAAACTTCAGAGCATTGAACAAAATAATTCCTTAGTGGTTGCAGCAAATGTTGAACTTAAAAATATGGGATTGCCAGCTTCTGTACCTATCGTGACAGATGGTAAGAAAACAACCAGTGCTAAAGTAAACTGGAATATTAGTAATCCAAAATATGTTGATGGAACAAAATTTGATATTAACAATACGGATGGCTATAGCTTTGTTCTTCAAGGTACTGTAATATGTCCGGATAATGTAGATGCAGCTGGGGTGAAATTAACAACAAATATTAAAGTGACAGTAGCTAAAGAAGGGGTGGTAGTGATACCTACAGAAACTCAAGAAATAAGTCAGACACCAACACAGGAAAAGACACAGACATCAACAGTTGAGGATGAAACAGAGGATGAAACAACAGAGGATGAAACAACAGAAGAAACAACAAAAGAAGAAGTAACAAAAGAAGAAGAAACAACAAAGAAAATAAAAACAAAAGCACCAACACAGGAAGAGACCACAACTATTTCTAAAGAAGATAATGTTGAGGATGGTGGTAATAATCTATGGTGGATATGGCTTGTGTTGGCAGGTAGTGTAATTGCATTTATAATATTTATAATTCTTAAAAAAAGAAATGATGATGAGGAAAATGAGAAAGAACAGGAAAATACCTAATTGAATAATTTACAGGAGGTAAAAATTGAAAAAATCTCTTGACAATGAAGCATATGGTAGTATAATAAAACAAATTTCATCATACAATGAAATATAAAATTTAATAAAGTCAAACCGTTGAAGTGGAGATAAAAATAAACAGGGCACTTACAGAGAGCTGGGATTGCTGAGAACCGGCAGAATGCTATTTATTAAATGGACCACTGAGGGCGTAGTCAAAGGGAAGCGATTCCTGAGTATTCTACGACGTGAGGGCATACGTCAGTTGCCGGGAATATGTTGGTATTCTGATGAGAGTGTGGATTCCACAAAGCAAGGTGGCACCGCGGTATAAGTGTATTATTTTTTAGTATATTAACCGTCCTTGACAGTAGTTAATTCTATTGTCAGGGGCGGTTTTTTGCGTTAATAATGAACTGAGTGTCGTGAAGTAGTGAAGAAAAAGGCTTTTGCTTGCATATCCATCCATCAGAAGGAAATGGAGGAAATATGATAACACTAAAGGAAGCAAAGAGGTTGGCAGGGGATTACAAGGTTATTCCTGTCAGCAAAGAAATTATGTCGGACATTAAAACGCCCATAGAGGTGTTGAGAATTTTGAAAGGAGTAAGCACTCACTGCTATATGCTTGAGAGTGTGGAGGAACAGAAGAGGTGGGGCAGGTACACTTTTTTAGGTTTCGACCCAACTATGGAGATTACTTGTACTGATGGTAATATGGTGGTGAAAACTGATGAAATTATTGAACAACAGGTATCACATCCGGATGAGTTTATTAAGAAAATATTAGAGGAATATAAGAGTCCGAGGATAGAAGGGTTACCAACATTTACAGGTGGCTTGGTAGGATACTTTTCTTACGACTATGTAAAGTACAGTGAACCAACACTTAACCTTGATGCCAAGGATGAAGAAGGATTTAAAGATGTTGATTTAATGCTGTTTGATAAAGTAATCGCATTTGATAATTTGAAACAGAAAATCATAATTATTGTAAATGCAAAGACTTATGACATAGAGAATGAATATAACAAGGCATTAAAAGAGATAGACAGAATTATAGATTTGATAAAAAATGGTGAGCCCATAAAGGTAATTCCGGGACAGATTAAGTCAGAGTACAGAAGACTTTTTGATGAAGCTGAGTACTGCAATATGGTTGAAAGAGCCAAGAAGTATATATATGAGGGGGACATTTTTCAGGTTGTATTGTCCAATCGATTGGATGCGGATTTTCAAGGAAGCTTATTAAATGCATATAGAGTACTGAGAACAACCAATCCGTCACCTTATATGTTTTATTTCAGTTCAGATGATATTGAGGTGGCAGGGGCGTCGCCGGAAACATTGGTAAAGCTTGAAAACGGAGAGCTTCATACATTTCCGTTGGCAGGAACAAGACCGAGAGGTAAGGATGAAGAAGAGGATATTAGATTAGAACAGGAATTGTTGTCAGATAAGAAGGAATTGGCTGAGCACAATATGTTGGTGGATCTTGGAAGAAATGATATTGGAAAAATCAGCAAATTCGGTAGCGTGGAAGTTGAGAAATATATGGACATAGAAAGATATTCACATGTAATGCACATAGGTTCAACTGTAAGAGGTGAAATAAGAGAGGATAAATGTGCATTGGATGCCATAGATGCAATACTGCCGGCGGGAACACTTTCAGGGGCACCAAAGATAAGAGCAATGGAAATCATAAATGAACTGGAAAATAACAAGCGAGGCATTTACGGTGGAGCAATAGGATATATTGATTTTACAGGTAATATGGATACTTGCATTGCTATACGAATTGCATTTAAGAAAAATGGAAAGGTATTTGTTCGTTCGGGGGCGGGCATTGTAGCGGACAGTATTCCAAAGAATGAATATCAGGAATGTATAAATAAAGCCAAAGCAGTTATGAATGCCATTTTGGCAGGAAAGGAGGAAGTGTAAATGATACTATTGATTGATAATTATGACAGCTTTTCTTACAATCTCTATCAACTTATAGGAGAAATAAATCCGGATATTAAGGTGATTAGGAATGATGAAATGACAGTGAAAGAGATTGAGGAGTTGAAACCTAATGGAATAATTTTATCTCCGGGACCGGGAAAGCCTAAGGATGCAGGAATATGTGAAGAGGTTGTAAGAGAACTTGGAGGAAGGCTACCTATATTGGGAGTGTGCTTGGGACATCAGGCAATTTGTGAGGTATATGGTGCGACGGTAACTTATGCAAAAACATTAATGCATGGAAGGCAGTCAGTTGCGGATATTAAAGGAAATAGCAGATTATTTAAGGGATTGGATAAAGAGATAAAAGTAGCAAGATATCATTCATTGGCAGCTAAGAGAGAAACTATACCTGATGAATTGGTAGTTACAGCAGTTTCAGATGATGGCGAAATTATGGCAGTGGAACATAAGGAGTATCCAATTTATGGATTACAGTTTCATCCGGAATCAATACTTACACCGGATGGAAAAAGAATATTAAAGAATTTTATGGAGGATTAAAGATATGATAAAAGAAGCAATAGCAAAGGTAGTAAATAAAGAAAATTTAAGTGATGAAATGATGACAGCAGTAATGAATGAGATAATGGAAGGTGTGGCAACAGATGCTCAGAAAGCCTCGTTCTTAACTGCAATGAATATGAAGGGTGAAACAATAGAAGAGATTACTGCGGCAGCAAGGGTAATGAGACAGCATTGTGAAAGATTTTTAAATGATATGGATGTCCTTGAAATCGTAGGAACCGGTGGAGACGGCTCTAATACAATAAATATTTCTACATTGGCATCAATTGTAGCATCCTCGGTGGGAATTCCTGTAGCGAAGCACGGAAACAGAGCAGCTTCAAGCAAATGTGGAACAGCAGATTGTTTAGAAGCATTGGGGGTGAAAATTGATTTGGAGCCGGAAAAGAGTGCTGAGATTTTGAAGAAATTAAATATTTGTTTCTTATTTGCCCAGAAATATCATACAGCAATGAGATTTGTTGGTGGCGTGAGAAAGGAAATGGGGGTAAGAACATTATTTAATTGTCTTGGTCCACTTGCTAATCCGGCAGGAGCCAGTATGCAGCTTTTAGGTGTGTATGGAAAGGCTTTGGTAGAGCCACTTGCAAGAGTTTTAGTAAATCTTGGTGTAAAGAGTGCAATGGTAGTATATGGTGAGGATAGCATTGATGAAATCTCATTAAGTGCACCTACATTTGTATGTGAAGCTATAAATGGCCAGTTTAAGTCTTATGAAATAAAGCCGGAAGATTATGGTTTTAAAAGATGTAAAAAGGAAGATTTGGTTGGAGGAACACCAGAGGAAAATGCTGTTATTGCAAGAAGAATTCTTGAGGGTGAAAAAGGAGCAAAGGCGGATGCAGTTATTTTAAATGCAGGAGCAGCAATTCATATTGCAAAGGGATGTTCTATAGAAGAAGGTATTGTAATTGCAAGAGAGGCAATTGAGAGTGGTAAGGCACTTGCACAGCTTGAAAAGTTTATTGAGTTAAGTAATAGAAATGAGGTTTAATATGAATATTTTAGAAGAAATTGCAGAAAAAAGAAAAGCGGACATAGAGCTTAGAAAGCAAAAAGCTTCATTTGAAAATGTAAAAGCTAAGGCTTTAGAAATGGCAGAGCAGGAAGCAAAAGCAAATGGGAACTTTTTGTTCCCATTTAAGGAAAGCATTTCAAAAGAGGGAATCAATTTTATATGTGAGGTAAAAAAGGCATCACCATCAAAGGGGATAATTGCTGGTGATTTTCCGTATGTTGAAATTGCAAAGGATTATGAAAATGCGGGTGCGGCAGCAGTATCGGTACTTACAGAGCCGGAGTATTTTCTGGGAAGGGATGAATATTTAAAAGAGATAGCAGAAAATATTTCAATTCCTATACTCAGAAAAGATTTTACAGTGGATGCTTATCAAATATATGAAGCAAAATTCATTGGAGCTTCGGCTATTCTGTTGATAGTAGCATTATTAGATGACGATAAACTTAGAAGCTTTTTGGAAATCGCTCACAGCATTGGTCTGTCAGCGTTGGTAGAAGCTCATGACGAAGCTGAGATAAAGAGAGCCATGGCAGCAGGAGCAGGGATTATTGGTGTAAATAACAGAGATTTAAAGACATTTATTGTAGATATCAATAACAGTGTAAGACTTAGAAAATTAGTTCCAAAAGAAATAGTTTTTGTTTCAGAAAGTGGCATAACAACAGCCGATGACATAGAGGTGCTTCGAAAGAATGGAACAAATGCGGTATTGATTGGAGAGTGTCTTATGAGAAGTGAAGATAAAAAGCAAATGTTGAAGGAGTTATCTTATGACGAAAATTAAAATCTGTGGCTTGCGAAGAAAAGAAGACATTGCATATGTAAATGAACATAAGCCCGATTACATTGGATTTGTTTTTGCAGACAGTAAGAGGAAGGTTACAAAGGAGCAGGCAAGAGGCTTAAAAGAAATCTTAAGTCCGGATATTATTGCGGTTGGCGTGTTTGTAAATGAGGAAATTATGAAAATTGCAGACATAGT
>CAZESO010000108.1:5962-7778 GCA_964515325.1 uncultured Roseburia sp.
GCCTATGGAAAATATTGAATACCTTGTAAACGAAGGTATTATTGATATGGTTCAATTGCATGGTGATGAAACCAATGAATACATAGAAGAACTTCGTAGTCAGATAGGGGCTGCAAAGATAATCAAAGCAGTTCGTGTTGCAGGATACGAGGATGTAATAGCTTGTGAAAACATAGTAGCAGATTACTTGCTCTTCGATACATTTTCCAAGAAAGAATATGGTGGGACAGGTAAGACATTTGATTGGGAATTAATAAAAAATGTTAAGAAACCATTTTTTCTGGCAGGAGGAATCGGTAGTGAAAATGTAAATGGTGCTATAGAGATTTGCAGTCCGTATGCAGTTGACATAAGCAGTTTGGTAGAAACTGATGGATATAAGGACAAGGCAAAGATAGAGCAAATATTTAGACATATGAAGGAGTGAATAGAAATGAGTAGAATAAAAGAAGCATTTGAAAATAAAAAAGCATTTATTGGATTTCTGACAGCAGGTGATCCATCACTTGAGAAAACAGAGGAATTTATTATTGAAATGGAGCGAGCAGGTGCATCACTTATTGAAATAGGCATACCGTTTTCAGACCCTATTGCAGAAGGTCCGGTTATTCAGGCTGCCAATATCAGGGCACTTTCAAAACAGGGAGTGTGTACTACGGATAAGATATTGGAGATGGTTAGCAGAGTTAGTAAAAAGGTGTCCGTGCCACTTGTATTTTTGACATATGCCAATCCGGTATTTAAGTATGGATATGATGGATTCTGTAAAAGGTGCAGTGAGATTGGTATTAGTGGTCTGATTATTCCAGAACTACCATATGAGGAAAAAGGTGAGATTGAACCTATAGCAGAAAAATATGATGTTGATATTATTTCATTGATTACGCCAACAAGCAGGGAACGAATTGATATGATTGCAAAGGAGGCTAAAGGTTATGTGTACCTTGTATCATCGTTAGGTGTAACAGGTGTAAGAACAGAAATTACAACAGATATAGAAAAAATGGTTAATGATATACGAAGAGTGACAGATACGCCTATAGCAGTAGGATTTGGAATTGGGACACCAAAGCAGGCGAAAAAATATTCAGCTTTGTCCGATGGTGTTATTGTAGGAAGTGCAATTGTTAGAATTATAGAAAAGCATGGAGAAAATGCAGGAAAATACATATATGATTATGTAAAAGAGATGGTGGAAGCTGTGAAAGCTTGAAGTGGGAATTTATGAAACCATTACGGCTTTATTTGGTTGACATTCACGTTTTTATAAAATATACTAATTCAGTAGGTATATAAATATATCTTAGGAGGTATGGAATGAAGATATCAACCAAGGGAAGATATGCATTAAGATTGATGATAGATTTGGCTACAAATGACGAAGGGAATCCTATTCGTATTAAGGATGTGGCAGAGAGACAAGGAATATCAGATAAGTATCTTGAGCAAATTATATCAGTGTTAAACAAGGCAGGGTATGTAAGAAGTGTTAGAGGACCACAGGGTGGCTATACACTTAAGAAGAAACCGGAGGACTATACTGTGGGAATGATTTTAAGACTGACAGAAGGAAGTCTTGCACCTGTAGCATGTGTTGAAGATAATGAACAGACATGCGAACGCCAAAGTGGATGTGTTACGTATATTTTGTGGAAAAAAATTAGTAATGCCGTTAATGATGTAATTGATAATGTAACGCTAAAGGATCTGGTTGAATGGCAATATAATATAGATGATATTGAAATATAAATGCTAAGTGTCGAATCATATTTGATTCGGCATTTTTTTGCTTGATTAATCGAGTAGGAGTCAGCCT
>CAZESO010000109.1:0-7706 GCA_964515325.1 uncultured Roseburia sp.
TGATCATTCGTCTAAAACCATTAATGTGGCGGTAATAACAGTATTTTCATATATTGCTACAAGTGTTATAGTTATTGTTCCTTATATTCAAACACTGATAGTATTAATTTGTAGAAAATGGAAAATAAGTTTCTAAATTTATAATGCCAAAAATAACATATAAGATAATACCTATTTTGCATTTTATAATACAAAATAGGTATTATTTTTCACAAGCAATCACACATTCTATTATAAAAATCAGCATCATCAGAAATGTTTTTACATCAGATAAAATTTTATTAGCTTCTGGAGTTAATGGTAAAAATCTATCACTTGCACCAGTTTTGGTATATTCCACTATTTCATGAATTGTTCCCAACGATTTGAAATTGTCATCATATGCAGTATAAGATATTTCTTGCCGTTGAATGTGAATACAATTATTTTCAATATCAGACCATTTTAGTGCGATTAATTCAGAAACTCGTAAACCTAATTGAAATGAAAGTAAGATTGACAAAGGTATTGATGTTTGATATTCATTACTTTCAGATTTTATTATGTTTTTTATTAAAGATGCATCATTAGTAGTGAAAACGGCATCCGATTTCTTTGACTTGGTAGGCTTGGAGATGTTTGAAGTAGAGATTTTCACTGTGTTCATTGGGTTAATTAGGATATATTTCTTTTTATATGCAAAAGTAAAAATACCATTTAGTAGAGCTTTTAAGTTTTTGTATCCTTGTTTACGCAAATTTTTAGATATAATTTCGCTATGAACAAAATCTTCGATATCAAAGTCTGAAATATTGTTTATAAGTTGTTGAGTAAAATCATTATTAAAGAAAAAGCGTTTGTAGTCAGAAAATGTTCTGGAAAAAGTTTCTTTACGCACAGTTTTTTTATAATATGTAAGCCATTCTTTTGAAACTTCTTCAAAACTTTTTGACAAAATATGTGTGTTGTATTGATTTGGTATTGACATAATGATAAATCCTTTCTTCTTATATTGATTGATATATAATGATTATTATATAAAAAAATTCTGTCAGCAAGCCGTTTTTTTGGTATTATAATATTAAAAATTTAAGGAGGTCAAAGTGATGAAGGATAATCATAAGATAAAACATCTGGTTGGTGACGAGGAGTATTTTGACATTACATCATTTGACTGTTATGTAAGAGAAAAATTTGGAATTTTCATTCCTATATTTGAAAATGATGAAAAACAATCAGACAAGCACAAGCATCCAGCTTATGAGATTGTGATTAATTTTGATATGGATTCCAATAAACCAAGACATTATTGGGCTGAAATTACATCGCCAGATATTGTACATAATATTAATCAGAGCATGCATTGTTACACTATATTTATTGAGAAAGAATATTTTGAAAATATATTTCTTATGTATGCAGAAGAAGTGTCTGTGTTTAATGGAAAACAGTTTGAATTTTGCTCGGATATATTAAAGGCATTGAATACATTTGTATTTGAATATAGTAAGTCAATGATGAATTCGGATATAACATTGGATGCGCAAACAGAGATAATCACCCATTGGCTTATAAGAAGCATATTTGGTGAAACTTTGGATATGAGGGCAGTATCTTCGGATTATTCAGTGGCTAGAGCTCAGCACTACATTGAGCAGCATTATATGGATAATATTACTGTTGAGAAATTGGCAAAGCTCGGTTATATGTCAAAGACAACATTTAATAGAAACTTTAAAAAGGAAATTGGTATTACGCCAATAGAATATCTTATTGAGGTTCGAATAAAAATGTCAAAGCTTATGCTTAAAAGAAAGGAAAATCAAATAATTGATATTGCTATTCGTTGTGGATTTGGCAGTAGTGCACATTTTTCTTCGTGCTTTCAAAAGCATGTTGGGATAACTCCTTCTGAATATCGTGATAAGTATGTGGATTAGCATTATTTTGAAATGATATGGTTGTATTTTGAAAGAGAGCTTAGAAGTCTTCTTGTATAATTACTAAAAATTTTATACAAGGAGAGTGTTTAACATGAATGAAAAAGAGATGTACGATTTAATGAATGCAAACCCAAGTTTTCATCTTGCAACTGTTGAGGGTGACCAGCCAAGAGTTAGAGGAATGTTGTTGTTCCGTGCTGATGAAAATGGAATTATATTTCATACTGCATCAACAAAAGACTTGTTTGCACAGATAAAGAAGAATCCCAAGGTGGAAATGTGCTTTTTTGGAAATGGAACTCAGATAAGAGTAACAGGAGTATTGGAGCAGGTTATAGATGATGGGTTAAGAGAAGAAATATTTAGTCATCCTTCAAGAAAATTCTTACAGGCATGGAAGGATAATGGCATAGACCATTTAGTACAAATCTTTAGAATGAAAAACTGTGAAGCTGTAACATGGACTATGGAGACAAATTTTGCAGAGAAAAAGCCTGTTACATTATGTAATGGTTAATGAAGAGAAACACCTAGATTATTTTAGGTGTTTTTTGTTTTTAAAAATTGTTGACAAAAATCAAGATAAATGATTAAATAAATTAAACAATTAAACGATTGTTTAATTGTTTAATTGTAACTGAGAAATATTTATTATAATTTATAGGAGAAAATAAAAATGAAGAACAAAAAACATTTACCATTTTTTGGAGTGGGACCAATATATGTAATAGCAATTATATGTTGTACATTAGTAGGAATAATTATAAATGAAAAAGGGATGCTGCCATCAGGAAGGATAGATATATTAAAAACTCCATTTTTGATATTGGGAATAGCCCTTATTATATTGGGAGTATATCTTTCAATAGGTGCCATTGTTCAATCTAAGGTACATAAGAATATCAAAAATAATAAGCTGGTAACAACAGGAGTATACTCAATTGTTAGAAATCCTATTTATTCGTCATATATGTTGATGTGTACAGGAGTGTTGCTAATTGTGAATAATATGTGGCTTTTACTTTTACCAGTTTTATACTGGGTATTTATGACAGTTTTAATGAAAAATACAGAAGAGAAGTGGTTATATAATTTATATGGTGAGCAGTATTTAGAATATTGTAAGAATGTAAATCGTTGTATTCCATTGGCAAAAAGATAGTAAAATATTCCAAAGATATGTTTAATTCATCGCCATAGTATGTTAATATTGTTGATGTAAGAACATAGATACCTAAAAAAGAAAGTTTTAAGAAAAAGCACGCTATGAAGGATCAGCAAGGAGAGCGGTAATGGAAAATATAATTATTATTGCAATTATAGCAGTATTAGTTTTAGTAGGAATTAACTCAAGTATAAAGCATTTCAAAGGCCAAGGTGGATGCTGTGGTGGCGGAAGCACATATGTTTCTAAGAAGAAATTGAAGAATGTTATTGCTAAGAAAACATTTATGGTCGAAGGGATGACCTGCGAGAATTGTAAGACCAGAGTGGAAAGAATTATTAATGATATGGATGGTTTGCTTGCAAAGGTGAACTTGAAAAGTAAAGAAGTACTTATTTCTATGGAAAAGGAAGTAAGGGATGAAGATATTAAAGCAGCAATAGAAAAGGCTGGATATGAAGTGGTTGAAATCAGATAGATAGGCTTGTACTGATTATAAATTGCCAATTTAGAAAAATAAGAGGGGTTAAAATGGCAAAAAATGCATATAAAAAGTAATGGTATTGTTATATAATCTTTATATAAAAATGACATTTGGAGGGCTGTGATATGAAATTGTTATTTAGAGAAAGAATGTTTTCTTGGTTTGACAGTTATGATATTTATGACGAAGCTGGAAATACTGTTTATACTGTAAAAGGGGAATTATCTTGGGGACATTGTTTGAAGATATACGATGGGAAGAATAGAGAAATAGGAACAGTAAAGGAGCGAGTTCTTACATTTTTGCCGAAGTTTGAAATGTATTTAGGTGACAAATATCTTGGGTGCATTAGCAAAGAATTTACATTTTTTAAACCTGCATTTGATATAGACTACAATGGTTGGCATATTGAAGGTGATTTCTTTGAATGGGATTACAAAATAAAGGACTCTTATGGCAGATGTGTTGCAGTTGTGTCAAAAGAACTCTTTAACTGGGCAGATACATATACTATAGAGGTTAAAGATGAAGAAGAAGCATTATATGCACTTATGTTGGTGCTTGCTATAGATGCAGAAAAGTGTTCGAGAAATTAACATAAAATAAAAGGAGGATAAAAATGGGTTTTGGATTTGGTATGTTTGGAGTAATGTTTGTGATAGTATGGATTCTTGTGATAGGAACATTTATTGCATCAGCAGTAAAAGGGATTGGACAATGGAATAAGAATAACAATTCGCCACGTTTGACAGTAGATGCACAGGTTGTTTCAAAAAGGATGGATGTTTCTCATCATCATCACCATAGTACAAACAATCATATGCACCATTCTACATCAACTACATATTATGTTGCATTTCAGGTAGAAAGTGGTGACAGATTTGAGCTTGTTGTAAATGGAACTGAGTATGGCATGATTGTCGAAGGAGATAGGGGAAGACTTACATTTCAAGGGACAAGATATCTTGGATTTCAGAGAATGTAGATAAAACAATTAATGTACGGGGAGGATAAGGGTATGTTGGAGTTTATTTTTGAATTATTATTTGACCTTATATTTGAAGGTGCGTTAGAGTTGGGAACTTATAAAAAAGTTCCTTTGCCGATAAGAATTATTGCATTACTGGCATTTTTTGCAGTATATGGCTTTTTAATGGTGGTTATATTTATGGTAGCATGTGGATTTATAAGGGATGGAGAAAAATTGGCAGGAGCCATATTCTTTGGTGTTGATATTTTTTTGTTTTTAGGTTGTATTTATATGGTTAGGAAGAAGTATAAGGAAAACAATATAGAATAATGGTCAGTGAGGGATGAAATGTTGCTAAAATACTTATGTAAATAATACTTAAAATTATACATAAAATAATGATTAAAATATTTTGTGGATGTAAAATATAAGCAACAAAAAAGGAAAGTTGTTTATATGAGTTTAGCATTAGCAGAATTTACAGAAAAACTTGTTTAAAAGTATCAGAATAGCCATTGCCAAGTCCGAACGGATATGGTAAGCCATTAGGAAATAAAGGTGTAATACGAATATTTTCGTACTACACCCTTTTTGATTTTACTCATTCTTTTTATCATGATTCGTAATCAAGCAAAGTACCAATACAATTGGAAAAATTATTGCTGCAAGAATGCCCATTTTCATATTGTCATCAGCAATATTTGAAACCATACCAACCAAGGTTGGACCACCTCCACAGCCTAAGTCACCGGCCAAAGCCAGCATTGCAAACATCGCCGTACCACCTGTTCTTAGGGAAGCAGCAGCCTTGCTAAAGCTTCCTGGCCACATAATACCTACGGATAAACCACATATACCACAACCGATAAGGCTTATAATCGGTGAAGGTGTAAGGCTTATCATAAGGTATGAAAAAATACACAACACACTGCTAAGTATCATAAATTTATCAAGATTAATCTTATCACCATATTTGCCATAGAATACTCTGGCAAGTCCCATTAATATGGCAAAGGTCATAGGTCCAGCTAAATCACCGGCGGCTTTGCTGATGCCTAAACCTTGTTCAGCAAAGGCTGATGCCCACTGACTTACAGCCTGTTCACTAGCACCGGAGCAAACCATCATAATCATAAGAATCCAAAAGGTTTTGTTTATAAACAATTCCTTTATTGACATTCCCTGTTCATCTTCAGCTATTAAAGGTGCAATAGGTGTTTTCAAGAAAATGATGGCATTGGTAATAGGAATAATAGCCCAAACAAATGCAAGGAATTTCCAGTTATCAATACCTATAAGCCTGAAAAATAAAGTAGATATCACTACAACACCAACATGTCCCCAACAATAAAATGAATGAAGCAGACTCATAGCCTTTTCTTTATTGTCTGTAGGACAACTTTCCATAATAGGACTGATAAGAACTTCGATAATACCACCACCGATGGCATAAATGCTAACCGAAATCAATATGCCTATAAATGGATTCATAATATCAGGTAAAATTGTCAGTAATAAAAGTCCTGCTGCTGACGAAATGTGAGCAATAACTATGGAGGTTCGGTAACCAATCTTGTCCACAAACTTAGTTGCAAGTAGGTCTACTAATAATTGAACTCCGAAATTAAATGTAACAAGTAAAGTTATCTTACTTAAAGGTATATCATATGTATTTTGAAAAGTAATGAACAATAGCGGAACAAAATTATTCACTATAGCTTGAACGATATAGCCAATAAAGCATGAAACAATTGTAGTTTTATATGTAGGTTTCATATATGCCTCCAACCAAATTTTAAGTTGGGGTTATTATAGCACAAGAGGTGGTCTTTTTACATAATATTTTTTTGATATAAATGATGATATATTAGCGGATAATATTATCTAATAAATCCTTGGCAGATTTAATAGCATCCTTTTCACTGTCACCACTTACAGTTAGTTGGTAAAGTATACTATTTTCTTCAAAATATACCTGAATATATGCATCGTATACTGATTCAGCTATAACTACACCTTCTTCTGTAGAAGGTTCATCATCATATTCTAGGATATAAGCCTTTTTACCATTGCTGTATTCATATACTTCAATAATATCTTCATCAGTTCCAAAACCCCATGATTCCTGGTCAAAACCTGTTGTAGTAGCCATTCCATTAAGAGTAAAGTTATAGTCTGTATAAATACAACTAGAAACTATGTTTATATAACCATATTCTTTTATAGCAAGTATGCTAATGTCGGTTATATTAGCATTGCTAAAATCAATTAATGGTAAATCTGTATCAGAAATACATTCTGAGCGACTTTCGTATGTCTGATAAAATTCATCATTACCCTTGAAATCAAATGCTATTGTTTCAATTTCACCAAAATCAACTTTTTCATTTTCGATGCTTAAAGAAAAGTAACTTAAAATTGATTTGGCAAATGCTGATATGTTATTGTGGTTTGCGATTAATACTATTATTGCGATACATAATATGGCAGCAGTTGCAAAGTTTGGTATTTTTCTTCTGATATTAATTTTTGCATTTTTTTCAGTTGCAAGTTTTAAAACATTTTGATTTAATGCATTTGAAGTAGAAACATTTTCTAATTCATCTTGATAATTTTCTTTAAAATTCATAATTTGTACCCTCCTCGTCTAAGTACTTTTTTAATAATTTTCTTCCACGAACCATTCTAGTGGCAACAGTATTTTCGCTTATATCCAATATGGAAGCAATTTCTTTTTGACTATATTCTTCATAGTAATATAAGTGAATAATCTCTCGATACTTGGCTGGAAGTTTTTTAACACAATTTGTTAAGTGCATGGATGATTCGTTTGCAGGTATTTCAGCGGTTTGTTCAGGAACATCATCAAATGAAACGCGTTTTCTAAACCATGCTGATTTCCAATAATCCTTACAACAATTAAGAGTTGTTTTTATTAACCATGCTTTCAAGTGTTCGTTGTTTTCAATTTTAGTCTTTTGTTGTAGCAATTTTAGAAATACATCCTGATAAATGTCGTCGGCCTGTTCTTTGCTTTTGGTTTGAATGTAAGCTAATCGGTATACCATATTTCCGTATTTATTAAGACATATTTCCAATTCGCTATTGTTGTATGTATTCACATTAACTACCCTCCTTCACCTATAATACGATTTATACCTCATA
>CAZESO010000110.1:0-7697 GCA_964515325.1 uncultured Roseburia sp.
GTTAGCACCTTACATCTTAAGGTTGCCGGGCTTCACAGATCCTTGTATCTCCACCACTCTGAATAAGAGTCTTTATTATGAACTTTAACTTACACAGCTATATTAATATTAAACTGCTTAATTGTCAATTGTAATATTTAGCCAACTTTAAGTTTAAATTTCTGTTCTTCTTTATCACTATTCACTTTTTCAATTTTACCACCAAGCTTAGACAATTTTTCTTCAAATGCTTCATAGCCCCTCTGAATAAAATGTATATCTTCTACGGTAGTATAACCTTCAGCTGCAAGACCTGCAAGAACAAGTGCTGCGCCTGCACGTAAATCATGAGCATTAAGAGACGCACCCGTAAGCTTATCCACGCCTTCAATGATAGCTACATTACCTTCAACAGTAATCTTTGCCCCCATCTTAGTAAGCTCATCTACATACATGAATCTATTCTCAAAAATAGTTTCTATAACTGTACTTGTTCCTTCTGCCAATGCAAGAATAACTGTCATCTGTGGCTGCATATCAGTAGGGAATCCCGGATATGGCAATGTCTTAACCTTAGTTGACTTTCTAACGTCTCCGGCTATAACTCTAATAGCCTCATCATATTCTTCGATTTTACAACCTATTTCTATAAGCTTTGCACTCAATATCTCTAAATGCTTTGGAATTACATTCTTAACAAGAATATCACCTTTTGTAATTGCCGCCGCAAACATAAATGTTCCAGCTTCAATCTGATCAGGAATTACTGAATATTCTGTACCATGTAATCTCTGAACACCTTTAATTCTTATGATATCTGTACCGGCACCTCTTATATTTGCACCCATCTTATTAAGCAAGTTTGCAACGTCTACTATATGTGGTTCTTTCGCAGCATTTTCAATAACTGTATTTCCCTCTGCTAAAGCAGCAGCAAGCATAACATTTATAGTTGCACCTACTGATACAGCATCAAAGAAGATGTGTGCGCCTGTGAGTCTCTCTGCATTTACCTTTATCATACCATGCTCAATAACAATCTTAGCACCTAATGCCTCAAAACCCTTAATATGCTGGTCAATCGGTCTACTTCCTATGTTACATCCACCAGGTAAAGTAACCTCTGCTTTTTTAAATTTACCAAGTAATGCGCCTAAAAGATAATATGACGCTCTAATTCTCTTTATATGTTCATTGTCCGCACATACTGAACGAACAGTTCTTCCGCTAATACATACTGAATGTTTATCAGTTCTCTGTACTGTGGCACCAATTCCTTCAATAGCATCAATTAACACATTGATGTCTCTTACATCTGGCAAGTTATCAATAACCACAGTCTCATCAGTCATTATTGTTGCTGCCAAAAGCGCAAGGGCAGAATTCTTAGCACCACCTATTTCAACTTCGCCTACAAGTGGTGTGCCACCTTTAATAATGTATTTTTCCATAATACACCTCGATTAATTTTAGATTTATAAATAAGTTCCTAAAAACGATAATTTCATTTAATAATAATGGGTATATATGCTCGCATATACACCCACAGTTTATCACAATATATTTTGTTTGTAAAGAATTAATTAATATGGTCTAACGGATCAACTGCATAACCATACATAATTATTTCAAAATGGAGATGTGGTCCAGTACTATAACCTGTATTACCTGATAAAGCAATCATCTCACCCTGCGCCACTTCCTGACCATATGACACAAGAACTTCACTTAAATGAGCATATCTTGTCTGATGTCCATCCGGATGTGTAATTACTACGCAGTAACCATAACTTCCAGCCCAACCTGCCTGTGTTACAGTACCACCACGAGATGCAACTACTGTTGTACCTGTTCTTGTAGCCCAGTCAACACCTGCATGTAATCTTCCCCATCTCATTCCGTAATAATCAGAAATACTACCACCTGAAATAGGCTTGATATAAGTAGGAGGAGTCATTGTTCCCACCTCCACTGTAGCAGCTTTTGGCTGTGAAATTACTTCTTCTATAACAATCTCTCTACCTGTTTCTACACCATTCTTGTATGTTACATTAGCAACTACTTTTCTAGTTCCTGACACACCTTCTTCAATAACATTTGAATATGTTGTGTACTGGGAATCATTATAAACATAATTTATAGGAAGATCATATTCTTCTGTATATGTCTTCTGTTCATTAACTATTACCGACAAATCAGACTGTGGAACTGTAACAATAAGTGTATCTCCCGGTCTGATAACAGAATTTACATCATAATCAACATTCATTGCGAAAAGCTCGTCCAATGATAAATCAAACTTTTCTGCTATAGCATAGAATGAATCTCCATTTTCAACTGTATAAATCTCACATTCTTCTTTTTCCTTAGTAACTTCTGCAATAGCCTCATCAACATTAGTAATCTGACTTGGACTTACATATGCCTGTGTGATTGTAATATCTTCAGCATACTTAATGCTTAAGATGTGATCCGGAATTTCAAAATAAGATTCCTGAACCATATCTTCTGCAATACCTTCCTCTGAAGCAAACACAGTATCCATAGCATGAACATCAGTCTGTGCACTAATCATCTCATATGAAATAGCACTCTGTCTTGAATCGTTATCAACTGTAAGAACAGCACTAAAATCATTTTCTGTATCAAACTTACTCTTAGCTGAGTTCAAAAGCTTCTCAACATCTTCCTGGGAAGCAAGTGTAATTGTATTTCCATCAATGTTAATTGTGTATGCCAAAACCTTTGGTTCAACAATCAATTCTGACATATTAACATATATATTCTCTGTTACTGTATCTAAATCATCAATCTCTGCTGCCACTGAAGTCTTCTCAACAACCTGAATTTCATAATCTAAATACACATTTTCCGAATTCTCTGTTTCTAATTTTTTACGAGCATCTAAAATTGCTTTATCTGCATCTTCAGCGTTTTCAACTGTACCCATCTCCTTACCGTTCAATTGAACCACATAATAACTATCGTTATTATTCACTATATCAAACCAAGGATAAACAGTTGCAATACCAACAACAACAAAGCCAATTGCAGAAACAAATGTCAATTTTAACTTTCTAAAATGTTTCGTAATCCTACTCATTTTTCCTCCAAAATAAAATACCTTTTCCCAATTCAAAATATTTAATAATTGTTAACATTTTTGTAACAATTGCTATTTTATCAGTATTTTACGCATTTGTAAAGGTTTTTATACTTTTTTTATTAAATTTTAATTAATTGTTTATTGCAATATTTGTAATATTTTCTTAATAGTTTCTTCAATATCGCATCCTGTTTCATCAACTATATAGTCTGCATAATGCTCATATAACGGCGTTCTTTCTTCATATAAGCCTTTCAAGTTTTGTCCCTGTTTCAACACAACACCGCGCCCTTTCAAATTTGAAAGTCTCTTATCAATATCCTCATAATCAGCTTTTAAATATATTATTTCACCAATGCTTTTCAGATGCTCCATTGCTTCTTTTCCATAAATCACGCTTCCGCCTGTAGCAATTATTGTTTTTTCACATTCTAACGAAGCATTAACTTCGTTTTCAACCGCCATAAAACCTTCAACACCTTTTTCAGCTATAATCTCTTTAAGAAGCTTTCCTTCTCTTTCCTGTATAACCAAATCAGCATCAAGAAATCTATATCCGATTATCTTTGCCAGTATAACACCTAATGTACTTTTACCTACACCCGGCATTCCTATAAGTACTATATTTTTTTCTTTACTATTCTGCATTCCAATCTCCAAATACCTGTGTTGCAAGATCAATACAATACTGATAAGAGAACTCGGCTCCGTCAGGCCATGTATGAATTCTATTTTCCGCTGCCAATTCTTCACTATAATCTTCTATTTTGTATGCACACATAACACCACTTCCTCTAACATAGTGGTTTACCAAAGGCTGTACTTCGTAATCTTTAATAAATACGTTTCCATCCTTATCATTTGTCACAACAACCTTCGCCATAGCTTCAACCATAGTTTCAGATAAATCCTGATTAGAAACAAAATTTCCAAGGGACCAATACACAAGTGCCTTGTTTCCATTTGTACTTGTTACCCATTCAACAGGCTGAATTACATGTGGATGTGTTCCAAGAATTAAATCTGCACCATTTTCAATAAACACTTCTGCCCAATATGTTTCATGCTCTGTAGGAGTATGTATGTATTCACTTCCCCAATGAGGGCATACAATTGTAAAATCAGCTATTTCTTCTGCTTTAGCTAAATCATTTATTACTCTTTCTTCTTCTAAAAGATTTACCAAATAAGGTCTGTCTTCCGGAAGCGGAATTCCATTTGTTCCATATGTATAATTTAAAATAGCTATCTTTATTCCATCCTGCTCGTATACGTAAATATTTTCTGTGTCTTCCTGTGTTTCATTAATACCAAGAACAGCTATGTCCGGATATTTTTTCCAGAAATTCAAACAATTGTTAACACCGGCCTCGCCCTTATCAAGGGTATGATTTGTAGCATGTAATATAACATTAAAACCTACATTTACTAAAGAATCACCCATCTCATATGCCGCATTAAAGCAAGGATAACATGTAAGTCCTAACTCCTCACCACCAATAATAACCTCTTGATTTACTATGTTCAGGTCCCCCCATTCCAGTTCTTCTGTAATCATTCTGAAGAAATGTTCATAATTATACGAACCATCTTCCATAATACCGCTATCTCTGGCAGTTTCATGAATAAGAATATCTCCTACCATCATGACATTAACTTCTGTTGCAACAAATGGTGGTTCCGTTTCAGGCTCGGTCTCCGGTTCTGTTTCAGGCTCTAAAACTTCCGCCTCACTACTAGGAACAGCGTCAGCTTTTTGAACTTCTTCTGTACTTTCCTTACCGCAGGCAGTCATAGTTCCCATTAATAATATCATCCCCAACACAAGCAATTTCTTTCTCATTTTGCACCTCTCTAATTTTTTAATCTGTAATCGTATCTTCTGATTCATAATCCTCTGGTATTTCAGTCTCTTCTTCCTGACCTTTTTTGTAATTTTCATAATCTTCTTTCACATGTGTATCAAACCATTTTGATATAAGCGCTTTGATTGATGCCACTATTGGAACAGCAATAAGCATACCCATTAAACCGTACAATCCTGCACCTACACTAATTGCCACAATTACAAATACCGGATTAAGACCAACCTTATCACCTACAACCTTTGGTGATAAAATATTAGCATCAACCTGTTGTACAATAGTCAGACCCACTATTGAACCTACTACCCCAAACAAGCTTCCTTGTAATAATGACATAATCACTGCTAAACCAATTCCGATAAACGGACCAACATATGGAATAATATTTGTAATACCCGCAATAACACCTATTACAAACGCATCCTCAACACCAACTATCATAAGTACAATTGTAGATAATACTGCAACAATTACAGCTTCTATCATCTGACCTCTGATATATCCCGAAAATGTTTCATTTACTATACCCAGAACCTCTCTGACAACCTTACCACATTTTCTATCTTTAAACACCACAAAAAGGAATTTATCCCATATATCATGAAAATATTCATGTCCTGCCAACAAATAAATACTTATAACAACTGCTATAACAAATTGAACAATGTTGCTTCCTATATTAATTACAAAATTTACCACAGAATTAATCAGCCCCACAACAAAGCCTTGAATAAATTCAACAATCGTACCCATTTGCGACATTATAATGTCACCAAATGGTACATCATATTTGTTTATAAGCTTTTGCAACATATCTGTTGATATCTCGCTATTCTCAAGGTATCCGGCTATACTTGCAATAATGTTTGAAATTGTACTGCTTTTAGAAATCTGTCCGCCTATCATCAAATAAATTCCAAATACTATGGCAACAACAATACCAAGAACACCTACATAAGATACCAATATGCCTATACCTCGGCATACACCACGTTTCTTAATAAAATGCTTTCTATTCATTAAAAAATTTTCAATAGCATTCATAGGACCATATAATAAGTATGCAATAACCAAACCTATAATTAACGGTTTCACTAAAGATAATATTATTTTTGCCAACGACACAACCTTGGTGTATACAAAAGGCACACTATCAATTAATGTAAACGCAATATATATTATTATTGCCGATGCAATCATATACTTAAAAAATTTTGAATACTTCTTTTCCATATTTTCCTCCATCTCAATCTGTAACAGTATTTACCAATAATAATCGAATTATATCACAAATTGTATTCATTTCAATGAAAAATCATTAGTTATTGTCTTATTTTTTTTCATATGTTAAAATTCTAGTGTACTAGGAGGTCTTTTATGGATAAGAAATTAGAATTTAATGAAGCTTTATCAGCTCTTGTAGAATTTGCAACAGTTAACGGAAACATCATAACTTCTGATGATGCGAAAGCTCATTTCAAAGATATTATAGATGATGAAGCTAAATATGAAGCTATTTACAAATATTTGATTAGTCAGAAAATTAAGATTTCGGATATTGATGATAACAGCGAGATGGTTGATGCCGTTTTACCAAATGCAGCCGAAACCGAAGAAGGTAAAGCCTTTCTTCAGATGTATTATGATGAAATGAAGGATTTGCCAGTTAATAACGCTGATTCCTTGAATGATTTAGTTGACGCTTCACTAAACGGTGATAAAATCGCCATCAACCAATTAACAGAAATGTTTTTGCCTTTAGTTATTGAAGTTACTAAAGAATTCAAAGCTTCACCACTTAGAGAATCCGATTTAATCGGAACAGGCAATGTTGCTTTATTCGAGGCTATTGTCGGATATGACGGCTCTGCAAATGACTATTCTTCATATTTAAAAGAATATATTCGCAATGCCATTAACCAGGCCATTGAAGAAGAAATCAGTTCTGTTCGTGTATTTAACCATGCTGCCAACCGCGCAAATGCCTTAAGTGACGCCACTACAGAGTTGGCACAGGAACTTGAACGCGAAGCAACATTAGAAGAATTATGCGAGAAGCTTTCACTTTCCGAAGAGGAAGTAAGAAATGTTATGAAAATGTCGTTAGAAGCCATAAATAAAGAACCAGCAAATTAATGCTGGTTCTTATTTTATTCTACTTACGAATCTCTAGATCCAAGACTTTACCTTTGAGTAGATACCTTCTGCATCAAGACCATACTTAGCAATAAGCTTAACTGCAGGACCTGATTCACCAAATACATCATTAACACCAATCTTAAGCACAGGTGTTGGAGCATTTGCTGATAAGCAATCGCAAACTGCTGAACCTAAACCACCGATTACTGAATGTTCTTCAACTGTAACAACCTTGCCTGTAGCTTTAGCAGCTGCAATTACAAGCTCTTCATCTAATGGCTTAATTGTATGGATGTTGATAACTTTTGCATCAATACCATCTGCTGCAAGCTTTTCTGCTGCTGCAAGAGATTCTGCAACGCATAAACCTGTAGCGATAATTGTAACATCCTTACCTTCTCTTAATGTAACACCCTTACCAATTTCAAACTTATAGTCTGGAGTATCGTTGATAACTGGTGTTGCAAGACGACCAAATCTAATATAAACCGGTCCTTCATGTTCGATAGCAGCAGCTACAGCAGCTTTTGCTTCAACATCATCTGAAGGATTGAGAACTACCATACCAGGAATTGTTCTCATAAGAGCTAAGTCTTCGTTACACTGAT
>CAZESO010000111.1:0-7649 GCA_964515325.1 uncultured Roseburia sp.
CCATAGAATATGCGTAAGAAATTCTAAGGAAACCTTCACCACAGTCACCAAATGCTGTTCCCGGCACTACCGCAAGCTTTTCTTTCTCAAGAAGCTTTGTGGCAAACTCATCTGAAGTCATACCAAACTTCTTGATATTAGGGAATACATAGAAAGCACCTGCTGCCTCAAAACACTCAATACCCATCTCATTAAATGTCCTGATAAGATATTTTCTTCTCTGGTCATATGATTTGCGCATTTCTTCAACATCATCATCACCATTCTTTAAAGCCTCAATAGCAGCATACTGGCTAACTGTTGGAGCACACATAATAGCGAACTGGTGAATCTTTGTCATCTGGGACATAATATTTTCAGGAGCACAGGCATATCCAAGTCTCCATCCTGTCATGGCATAAGACTTAGAAAAACCATTGATTAAAACTGTACGCTCCTTCATACCTTCTATTTCTGCAATAGATACATGAGTGCCATTGTATGACAATTCAGCATAAATCTCATCTGAGATTACGAAAATGTCCTTTTCAATACAAATCTTTGCAATTTCCTCAAGGTATTCTCTTTCCATAATGGCGCCTGTCGGATTATTTGGGAAAGGTAAAATAAGTACCTTTGTTTTGTCTGTAATGCAAGACAATAAAAGCTCCTTTGTAAGCTTGAAATTATCTTCTTCTTTAAGTTCACAAATTACAGGAACACCATATGTAAGCTGAACACATGGAAGATATGAAACATAGCTTGGCTGCGGGATGATAACCTCATCACCAGGATTTACCATTGCTCTTAAAGCAATATCAATAGCTTCACTACCTCCAACTGTTATGATAACTTCTTTCTTATGGTCATAATGAACATTAAATCTTCTTGCAAGATACTTGCAAATCTCCTCTCTAAGTTCCATAAGACCTGAATTTGATGTATATACTGTTCTGCCTCTCTCTAATGCGTGAATACCCTCTTCTCTTACATGCCAAGGTGTGGCAAAATCAGGTTCACCAACGCCTAAAGATATAGCATCTTTCATCTCTGTTACAATATCGAAGAATTTTCTAATTCCCGATGGTTTCATCTCTTTTACTACTTCTGATAATGGATCTCTCATTATGGTGTCACCAACATCCTTTCATCTTCTTTTCTCTCTACCAGTATGGTTCCATGATCCTTGTACTTTCTAAGAACAAAATGTGTTGAAGTGGAACGCACTGACTCTATAAACGACAATTTTTCAGCCACAAATGTTGAAACATCTCTCATTGTCTTTTCCTTTAAGAGCACCATAAAGTCAAAACCGCCTGACATCAGGTAAACTGCTTCAACCTCGCTGAAATTATAAATTCTCTCTGCAATTTTATCAAAACCTACGCCTCTCTGTGGAACTACTGAAACTTCAATCATGGCTACTACCTTATCCTCGCCTGCACTGTCCCAGTTAATCATTGTATGATAACCACAGATAATGTTTTCTTTCTCCATATTGGCAATTTCATTGGCAACTTCCGCTTCTGAAACGCCGTTCATCGCGGCTAAATCTTTTAATTCAATCTTACAGTTCTTTTCGATAACCTGTAAAATCTCTCTTCTAAGCTTACTTAATTCCATATTTCCTCCATTTCTCTAAATACACACTGATCCTCTTGGTGGCTCCAAGTATCTGTTCTCATCCTCATTGACAACAACCTTATCCTTCACATCAGTTACCTTACCGATAACAAATGCCGGAATCCCTTCATTTTCAAGACTATTCACAAGTTCTTCCCCGTTGTTAGTCACCATCAAAAGACATCCTCCCGATGATATAATATAAGGATTATAATTATAATATTCACAAAATTCTATTGTTTCCTGATATACATTAATATCCTTCAGATTTACTGACAAGCCGAAATTTCCTGCCTCGCCCATTTCCCAAAGCGCGCCAAAAATACCACTTTCCGACACATCATGCATGGCAGCTACGCCATGCTTAATGGCGACTGCAGCCTCGCTGTCAATCCCAAGGTAATCTATGTATCTCTTACCTTTATCTATATAAGAAGGTGAAAATCTCTCCTTCAATTCTTCCTTTTCAGCCAACAATACTGTTGCTTCCAAACCGATTGCCTTGGACATAACTATGTCCATTCCTGCCGTAACATTCTTGTATGATAAATCCACAAGAGCCCTTCCATATGCAGTTACAGTAACAACCGGCTCCGACACATACGAAGAAACCTCTGTATGTCCACCGTTAATAATAATACCTTTTTCTTTACAATAATTGGCTATATCATCCATTATCTGTCTGATATGCTTTTCTTTAACATAATCAGGAAGGGTAAACGCAAGTGACACTGCTTCTACCTTTCCTCCTGATGCATAAACATTATTACATGCATGAATTATTGCTCTGTTATAAATCTTATCAATAGGTCCGGCTATGGTTTCTGTGGCTACAATCATTTTGCCCCAGTCAGACACATCTATTCTTGTAGCATCAATACCTACTCCACAGGCAATCTCAGACCTTTTTCTATCACGATATTTAATTGTCTTAATAACCGCTCTTTTCAAAGTCGATTCTGAAAGTTTACCTGTCTTCACAGCCTGCCTCACATCCCAAAAGTCTTATTTCATTGACTTTTCATTATACTTCAATTATTATTATAATGCAGCTGCAATCAATGGTAATACCATCGCTAAGATAAGTACTACAGCTAACACTACAACGAATTTCTTTCTTGTTTTTTTGTTGTAAATATTAAACATTTTTTACCTCCTGTTTGTAGAACCCATTATAGAAAGGTCCGTTAATTATGAATTATTATTTTCCAATATTTGGTTGTTTTTTAATATTTATAGCCTGGTTCACTTACGAACGCAACAAAACATCAAAGCTTCAAAAGAAAAAGGAAGATGATTTCTGGAAAAGGGAGATTGACGCTAACAGCGTACGACGTGTTCCCTTGGATTCATTAACTTATATACAGATTCCTGATTCCATCCTTCTTTCATCATTATCTGCAAGGGACAATGACGATGAAACCTTATTAAAATGTAATGATGAGCTTATAAGCTTACAGCAGAAGCGCATTTTTAATCTTACCGGTATGACTACCACTGATATTAAACTCGCTTACGGTCCTGCTAATGTAAATACTCTCGATGAATATGATTCAAACTATATTCATCTTGTACAAACCATTTACCAATTCGGTTCAAGATTAAATGAATTATGCTTTGAAGACGATGCTGTCAAAGTTCTCGAATTTGGCATTGATAGTTTAACAGATATAAGTGGCAATTACAAGCTTTTAGCCGACCTTTATATCAAAAAAAATATGATTGAAAAGCTGGATTATCTTCTTGAAACTGCCGAAAAATTGGATTCTTTGAACAAGAATTCAATTATCGCATATATAAAAGCATTACAATAAATTTACTTTATCTTGGACATCTTCCATACTCAGCCAGTATTCTGTCGATGTATCTGGATGCACTATTTTTGGTAAGCTTGTCAATGTCATAATCGATTTCTATATTATGATATGCAACTAATGCTTTCAACCACTCCGCCTGTTTTTTAGTAACAGGCGATTCTTTTTTCACTTTACATACAGCTTCATTCGGAAGAAATTCTTCTTCATTGCCCTCTTCAAACTTTTCACATAAAATCTTATAAAGTTCACCTGCTGCAAATGCGTCATTTATGGCTCTATGATGATTTTCATCCTTTATACCAAAATGCTCACACAGATAGTCCAATGATTTCTTTGGCAACTCAGGTAAAAACCTTCTTGCAAGCTTCAATGTATCAATAACCTTTTCATCCAAATCAAGCTTATGATTAACAGCATTCCTTTTTATAAAACTGTAATCAAACATTATATTATGACCTATAATTACATTCCCTTTTAAGAAGTTTATAAACTCCCCTATAACATCTTCTATATAAGGTGCGCCCTCAACCATTTCATCTGTAATATTTGTTATTTCTACAATTCGCTCAGGTATTTTCCTTGCCGGATTTACAAATGTTTCCATTTTGTCCACGACTTGTCCATCCTTATACTTAATAGCACCAATTTCAATTATTCGGTCTTCTTTTGCACTAATACCCGTGGTTTCTAAATCCACCAACACAAATGAATTTAACATTGTACCACCAACTTTCCAATAACTGTTACACCGGCATCAAATGTTATAGGATTACGATTCTCATAATCAAATTTTACAAAAATCAGCTGATTTTTTTCGCTAATATCATTACAATTTAAATATGTTTTCGCAACCTCCGAAGAAAACGCCTCAATATGTTCAGTTTTCTTCATCTTACCTTCAGTAACAAGAGTTCTTACATAATCTCTAAACTCACCTAAATCCCTTGAAAATACAGGTCTTGTCTTCATATTTTCTCTAAGATAAATATCCAATGTCATTACTTCCTTGAGCATTTCAACAGATACACCTTCTATGGTTTCTGCAAACCCTAAAAGAAGATTATATCTTTCTATTCTTGCATGTTTTTCACCTTTATTGTGAATTTCATCATAATAAATCCCAAGCTTTTCAAAAAAATCATAAGGAGATTCAAAATATTTTATCAAGTAGTTAACAGTGTTTCTAAACTGATTACTGCCATAATAAATCTCCAAAACTTCCTCAACCTTCTTAAGTAATAATATGTCATCATAACTTAACCATTTTGTATACAGAACCTCATAAGGTGGAAAATCCTTATATACAATTCCAAACTCAGGTGCATCCTCATACATATATGCACCATGAAGCACCTTTAAAAATCCAAGCTGCAATTCATCCGGCTTCATATTATAAACATCATTAAAGGATTTCTTAAATGATGATAAATCTTCATATGGCAAACCTGCGATTAAATCCAAATGCAAATGAATATTTTTCTTATGATTAAGCTTCGACACTACCAGCTTTAATTTATCCAGATTCATCTTGCGCCTGATAGCCTCTATGGTCTTCTCATTTGTAGATTGAACCCCAATTTCAAGCTGAACAAGTCCCGGTCTCATTTTATTGAGAATTTCTATCTGCTCCTCAGTAATCAAATCCGCAGAAATCTCAAAATGAAAATTGGTAATTCCATTATCATTATCCAAAATGAACTGCCACAAATCCCTGCTACGTTCTTTGTCGCAATTAAATGTTCTGTCAATAAATTTAACCTGACTCACCTTATTATCAATAAAGAATTTTAATTCTTCCTTAACTAATGTAACATCTCTAAATCTAAGCTTTTTATCTATTGACGACAAACAATAGCTACACGAAAACGGACAGCCTCTACTGCTTTCATAATATATAATTCGATTTTCGAACTCCTTCAAATCCTCATATGGAAATGGTATTACAGACATATCAACACATTCCCTCATTTCACATACTCTTTTATCCCTTGTAACTATCCCCTGCATACACTCAAGAGAACCAGTTCCATCAATATAATACTTTACAAGCTCTTTAAAGGTTTCCTCCCCTTCTCCGACCATAATTCCCTTGACACAATCAAATTCATCAAAATATTTATCCGTATTATATGAAGCTTCCGGACCTCCCAGCCATATGTCCGTATCAGGTAAAAGCTTCTTTAACTCCACCATTAATTTTTCTACAAATTCAATATTCCATATATAACACGAAAAAGCCAGAAGCTCTGGCTTTTTAACATATATTTCATCTAAAATATCTTCTATTCGGTTATTTATGGTAAATTCAGCAATTTCAATATTCTTTGAATATTCACCGGCATATGCCTTAAGACTATGTACCGCTAAATTAGAATGTATATATTTAGCATTAATTGCTGTTAGTAAAATCGTCTCCACCATAACTTATCATTTCCTGTTCTTGCATTATATGATTTACTTTTGCTCTTATTATCATCAATGTTATTCCTGCTATAATCTGTGCTGCTCCAATAAAAAATGCATATGCACACTCTACAACAGCCGCCTCAAATTGTATAGCTCCCGATGGCATAATTTCTAATATCATCTCAGTTACCTGACCACCGAACATTTCCTCCAACATTGCTATATCATCTGAACTTAATCCGCCTGCAGAAGCTCCTGAAAAAATAGATAACAAATTGCTGATACCGGCTAATATCATAATGATAACACCAAACGCTGACATTCTTTTAAATCTTCTTCCATACTGCACTTCTGACATAAATTTCATATTGCCCGCAAGAGACATATATACTGTACCAATAGCTGCAAATACTATACCAACTATTATTGCAATTATAAGAAACACTATTGATAACACTTTAAGGCTTGCCTTAAAAGAATCCTCATATCCACTTTCTGCTACCGCACCGGCAATCTTATCGCCAAAACCAAATGCTGCCACCATGGCAACCACACCAAGAATTATGATTAAGGCAGTATATAAATACGCAACAACTCCATGATACTTCATAACACCTCCGACCACTTTTAATCCTGTAGTCTTCGGAGTAGTTGACTTAGCATTTGCATATAACATATATACTCCATATGCCATAATTGTAAGGGGAATAAAGCCTATAACAAACATTACAATCTGCATAATACTTGAAGTCTCAATAAATAATGTTATCCCCTGATTCATTTCTAAATCATATGGACTCCTTAAATATTCTTTAATTCCCACCATTGTATCCAGATTACTAAACATATCAACCACAAAATTGATAACTGATAATACCAGTCCAAAAGACATCATAACCGCTAATATCATTATCTTTGTGGAACTCAATTCTTCACGAACCAGTCTGGCTATTTTTGAATTTGTTTCTTCCATCACTGTTTCTCCTTCTCGTAAATTACATATCCAATCTCTTCACAACAGCAACAGCTAATGCTCCCGGTCCTATATGACATGAAACACTTAAAGATAACGGATTAATTACCATTTCATCCATATTACAACCAGGTATCTTTTCTAATAATTCATCTCTGAATTTAATTATCTCTTCATCATTTTTTGTATGTGCAAAAAATATCATAACATTATTAACATCGCCACCGAATCTTGTATCAATATCCTTCTGTATAGCGTCTATCATAATGCTTTTTGCCGAATTAATAGTTCTTGCCTTAGAAAATGCATCAAGCTTCTCACCCTGAATCTGAAGTACCGGCTTCAATTTTAAAATTGTACCAAGGGCTGCAGCCGCAGGTGTAATTCTTCCGCCCTTCTTCAAATACTTCAAAGTGTCAACCATAATATAGATGCTTGCCTCAAGCTTCATTTCCATTAATTTGTCATATATTGCCTGTGGCTCCATTCCTGCTTCTACCATCTTCTTGGCATCCATTACCGCCTGTCTCTGCGTAACAGAAATTCTTTGATTGTCTACAACCCAAACTTTTCCCTCATACTCATCTTCATGAGAAAGCATAATTGCTGTACTGCACGAACCGCTAAGTCCACTTGACATAGGAATATGAATAACATAATCATTATCCTTTAATGCATCATCCCACATGTTCATAACCTGCTCAGGACTTGGCTGAGTAGTTGATATATCTTCATCATTCTCAAGCTTTTCATAAAATTTCCTCTGAGAAAGGTTTATATCTTCAAAATATGTCTCATCACCTATAATAAAAGGCATTGGCAATACGAATACACCAAGTTCTTTTGCCTCT
>CAZESO010000112.1:0-7538 GCA_964515325.1 uncultured Roseburia sp.
CGGTAATACTAACTGCTGCCTCCGGTGCACTTGTTCCCATTGCAACAATTGTAAGACCTACAACCAATTCAGGTATTCCAAACTTCTTAGCAATACCTGCCGCACCATCTACAAACCAATCAGCACCCTTTACTAACATGACAAAACCTACGACCAACAATAAAAGCTGAATTACAAACTCCATTCTTATTTCCTCCGTTCATTAACCGGCATAATTAGCCAGCTTTATCTCAAGCATTGCATCTGCTATGTTCAGGGCATGATCTCCAATTCTTTCAAAATCCGTGAGCATTTCAGAGAATAAAATACTTCCTTCATCCTTACAAATACCTTGCTTAATTCTTTCAAAAGCATTGTTTCGATATTCTTTTGTCATATCATCAATACTCTGTTCCATACATGCAACCTTGCTATGCCAGCCCACAATATTATCATCCACCTTGCCAACCAACACCATTAAATCATCGCAAACTTTTTGCATTTTGTCAATCTCTTCTTTTGCTATATTAGAGAACTCAATATTTTTTTCTTTAAGCATTATGGAATATCCACTGATATTCATGGCATGGTCAGCAATTCTTTCGATATTACTACAAATGTTATAATATCCGTTAAACACCTTACTTCCAGCCTCTGTTCTTTCATGAGTGATAACTCTCGAAATATATTTTGATATCTCCTTATTAAGGAAATCAATGTATTCTTCTTTTTCTTCAACCTTATCTTCAAGACTTGTATCCTTCATTTTAACAGCTTCAAAGGCAAGATGTACATTTTCCTGTGCCATATCAAACATTCTTCCAAGCTCGTTCTTTGTTCCTTCCATTGTAATAGCAGAAACACCAAGCTGTTCTTCATTAATATTTTTGATATACTGAATAAAATGCAATGAAGTTTCTTCTTCACCAACAGCTTTATCTTTAAGAATTTTTTCAGCAAATGTTGCTAAATATCCGCCAAACGGAATTAACAACAACGAAGTTGTAACATTAAAAAATGTATGCATATTTGCAATCTGACTGTCAACTCCCGGTGTCCAGCTTTCAACAACTGACACCAATGGTGTTGTCAGACACAAGCACGTAAATATAATTGTACCTATTACATTAAACGATATGTGTATGATTGTTGTTCTCTTTGCATTTGTGCTAGTTCCAATTGATGCAAGAAATGCTGTGATACAAGTACCAATATTCTGACCAAACAATACATAAACTGCCTGACCAAGATTAACTATTCCACTTGCAGCCAACGCCTGTAAAATACCAATTGATGCTGATGACGACTGAATAATCGCTGTAAATATCATACCAGCCAAAATACCTAAAACAGGATTTTCGAATTTAACCAAAAGCTGTGCAAAGCTGTCAGATTCAGCTAATGGTTTCATAGCTCCACTCATCATATCCATACCAATGAAAAGTATACCAAGACCTGCTAAAATATTTGCTATATGATGCACCTTACTGTTCTTTACAAACATTATTAATGCAACACCAATAAACGCAACCAATGGTGCAATCGCCCCAACATCAAGAGCTATGAGCTGACCTGTTATGGTTGTACCAATATTGGCACCCATAATAATCCAAACTGCCTGTCTGAGTGTCATCATTCCTGAGTTAACAAAGCCTACAACCATTACAGTTGTTGCTGATGAAGATTGGATAATTGCTGTAATAACAGCACCAACCAATACACCTAAAAATCTGTTAGCAGTAAGCTTGTTAAGTATCTCTTTCATCTTATTACCGGCTGCGGCTTCCATTCCGGCACTCATCATCTGCATACCATACAAAAAGAGTGCCAAGCCACCCAGCAAACCAATCCAATCCGTTAATTTCATATGTATCTCCTATTAGTTCTTACCATTTTTCATTCGGTATCCTACCGAAAGTTCATTTACTATATATTTGTTTTCACCAGGTTTCTCGCCTAATTTTTTTCTTATGTTAGCCATATTAACCTGTAACTTTTTTATACTTCCCGAATCTGAATACCCCCAGATTTTTTTCACTATTTCTGTGTATGTCATAACCTTACCTGCATGTACAGACAACAACTCAACTATGTTAAATTCTGTCTGTGTCAATTTAATTTCATTTCCCCTGATAAATATTTGTCTTGACTCATAATCAATCACCAAATCCTGTAAATCGAATTTAGTTTTTATTATACATTCGCCACTTTCTATGTGACGACTGTTTCTGATTGTAGCTCTTACTCTTGCCAATAATTCACCTGTTCCAAAGGGTTTAGTTACATAATCATTAGCCCCCTGATCAAGTGCTTGAATCTTGTCTTTCTCGTCACTTCTCGCTGACAACACTATAATTGGTACATCAGACTCTTCTCTTATAGATTTAATCAAATCAATTCCATCAATATCCGGAAGACCCAAATCTAATATTATAAGCTTAGGGCAATGTGAACCAAATAACGATTTTCCCTCTTTACCATTTCCTGCCACAATCACCTTGTAATCTTCCGCTTCCAAAATAGTTTTTACAAAATTGGCTATATTACTCTCATCTTCAATTAACAAAATTTTGTGTTTATTACTCATCTCTTGGTTCCTCCATTGATAGTGAAAATCTGAAACAACTCCCTCCGGCTTTTCTATTCTCCACGCTTATGCTTCCCTCATGCGCCTTGATTATAGATGCACACACAGACAATCCAATTCCCATACTGTTTTTCTGATTATCAACCGGCTCATCCCTTTTTTCAAAAAATCCAGTAAAAATATTATCCATTTTTTCTTTCGAAATTCCCGAACCATTATCTGATATTTCAAATATTGCATTATTTCCCACTACAAAAACTTTAAGTTCCAACCAATTCATACCCTGCGCATGCTGTACTGCATTTTCCAACAGATTAACTACTACCTGTTCAATTAATACCGCATCCATTGGTATACTTATAAAATCCTCCGGAATATCAACCTCAATATTCTGATTTGGATATCTTTTTCTAAATCTTATCAATACAGAATCCACAAGCTCCCATAAAACTACAGGAGTCTTTTTAAGCTTCATTCCATTATTATCAATTCTTGTTACGGTAAGCAGATTTTCAACCATTCCCATAAGCCACTCTGAATCCTCTTTAATACCACCTGCAAGCTGACATATCTGCTCTTTAGTCAAATTGTCTGCTCCATCCACTATGGCCTGGCTCGAACCATATATAGTAGTTAAAGGTGTTCTCAAATCATGAGAAACAGCTCTCAAAAGATTCGCTCTCATCTTTTCTTTTTCTGTCTCCGCTTTTACTTTTTCCTGCTGTTTTACTTTGGTTATCAATGTACTGGACACAATGGTTATAACCAGCATTATTATTGCTGATATCAAATTTCCCGGTATACTGAAATTGAACTTAAAGTAAGGAAATGTAAATGCATAGTTCAACAACAACATACTTATCAGCGAGGCAATTATTCCATATGCATAACCTTCGGTCATCAACGAAATCAAAAACACTGCCAATGTAAAAATCGCCGGTATCAATTCATATTCATCTAATAACTTATCTATCCAAAGACTCAACCAAAAGAATGAAATCATTATTAGCGCAGTAAATATACTATTTGTAATAATTCTACTATATTTCTTCAATTTTCCTCCTTTGTCCTCCTTAACAAGAGGGATTATAGCATTTAACTGGTAAAGATGGGGTAAAGAAAAGAGACCCTTACCTATGGTAAGAGCCTCTTTGCTCATATTATTTATTCATATATGTTGTAATTTCACTTGATGATAACGCATAGTTAAAAATGTATACATTATCCATATATCCCTTAAAATATGGGTCAGGCCACTGGCTCTTTCCAAGATAATTATTATTTCCTGCATAACTGCTTGGATATGCTGTCATTACTGTTGTTCCAACCTTCTTGCCATTTAAGTATAATGTAGCCTTTTTAGTCTTAGCACTAACTGTAACAGCAACATGATTCCATGTATTAGTAGTTATAGCCGAACCATCAATGATAGCTTCTGCGGAATTTCCATTTACTGTCTGAGCAAATCTTAAACCATTTGCACTAGACTGTAATGTAAGGAACATATACTTATCTGTGCTGTCACCCAAATCAAATAATCTGTTCCATGTCTGATTATCAGTAGCTTTAAACCACATCATTATTGTATAACCTGTGTAGTTCTTTGTGGCTGCTGCCGGTAACTGTACATAGTCATCTGAACCATCAAACGCAAGTACATTTCCTCTTGAAGAATCTGAGTATGATGTACATCCGTTAATTGTTGCATTTCCTACACTACCTGTACTGTCAGTTCCAAGACTTGATGTGTTTTCAAATGTATATGAACCTACCATCTTTCCTGTTTCATTTTCTACCTGAACCTTGCTGCCCCAAATAGCCAAGTTATTTGAGCCAATAAGTGTAAATGTCATTGTTTCTGTATGGCTTGTTGATTCATCATACTGTTTGAAGAATACACCCTTGTATGTAACACCACCGATAACCATTGTTGCATATGGTGTTCCTGATTTCTGTGTCCATGTACCTGTAACATCTCCAGAGATTGTTCCGTCTGCATTCAATGTTACTTCAAGAGTATCCAACATTCCTGCAACTACATTGTATGTTGTTTCATTTCCATGATTAATATACTCATATGTACCAACTATATCTGTTGACGAATAACCTGTACTGCTAATCTTACTTCCGAGGTATTCATATGGTGCCGTAACAAGCCATCCGTCTTCGTTTAAGAACTGCTGATGAACTCTTACTTCATGATATTCTGCACCAACATTAAATCTTGTATGATATACAACATATCTGTTTCCTTCATTATCAACAATTGCAGAGTTATGTCCCGGAGACATATAACCATTCTTTGCATTAGTTGAGCTTGGCACTCCTGAAAGTGAACTAAAGAAATAGTTACCCATTATCTTTATACCATTATCACTCTGATCATCGCTACTGCTTGTTCTATTTGCATAATGTCCTGCAGCATCTGTGTATGGCCCTTCAATATTTGTTGATCTGAACATTCTCATCTGGTATCCAGAGAAACCATCTGTTGCATTAAGACCACAATATGATAAATACAAGTAATAATATCCAGCTTCTTCATCCCATACTATGTAAGGACCTTCACCTGTTCCGCCAAATCCACCTGATATTCTTTTTCCTAAATATGGGTCAGATGCTGTTCCATCTGATGAATTTGTATCAAGTGTATATGTATATGAATAATCTCTAAGACCTGTTTCATTATCAAGCTTTAACATAAATGTTCCGCCAACCCATGAACCGTAAACCATCCATAACTGGCCGTTTTTGTCATAAAGTACACATGGGTCAATGGCATTTGTACCATAAGTTGCCCATTTACCTACATATCTTGAAACATCTGTAGTTCCTGTAGCTTTTTGATAATCTGTTTTTGATACATTTGATGCATTAAATCCTGAATATACAACAGTTCCAACATATGTATATGGTCCTGTAATGCTATCTGCTGTTGCCATAGCAATTGATGAGTAATGGCTGTCACCATTAACACTCATATACATACACCATTTGCCCATATCATGGTTATAGATTACATCCGGTGCCCAAAGATTACCATCTACTTTATATGTAGAATTTAACTGTGGTCCACCAAGTGCTGACCATGTTGCTGCCTGCGCAAAAATTGTATGATATGTTGAACTTCCGTTACCTGTTGCATAGCTCCATGTTATAAGGTCAGATGACTGACCAAATGCCTTATGCGAACCAAATATATACCATTTACCTGTTGCAGGATCATACTCAATACTTGGGTCATGCACAGAAATTCTACTACTGATTGATGTTAATGTTCCACTTGGACTTGCCACACCAAAATCTGTTGAACCGCTAAATGTAGTTCCGTTAGAACTGCTGTTATTAACTGTTGAATTCGAACCGCCGTTATTAGAACCACTATTATTTGTTCCACCATTACTCTGATTTGAATTATCTTGAGACTGTCCATTGTTTGAATCTGTAACTGTTGTAGCTACTTCCTCTGCGCTTTCATCCTCGTCAGTTGTTTCTTCTTTTTTAGTAGTTTCTTTTTCTGTTTTCTTCTTTGTTGTCTCTTTTTCTGTTTTTTGTTTTGTGTCGTCTTTATCTGCTACCTTAGTAGCTTCTGTAGTCTGTTGCTGACTATTAATCTTTTCACGCTTATTCTTAACATCAAAATAGCAAATAATAGCTGTGACTATTATAACGATAAGAATTACTATTGCTCCTGCCGCAATTATCATTTTCTGTTGTTTGTTGAATTTTCCCATTTTTTTATCTCCTTGTTTTTTTACCGCACTATATTATCATAAAATTCAAATTTAAGCGATTAAGATATTATTATAATTTTATAAACAAAATTGGCTGTCCTTCGACAGCCAGTTTAGTAAAAATATATAAAATTAGGAGAGCTTTTATTACATTGACACCAATGTCTTGCCTAACGCTTTAAGCGCAGATGCTGTATCTTCATCAGGTTCACCAAGAACTGCAATACCCTGACCATCAACAACTGTTGCACCATCATTAGCGATTCTTTCTTCCCAGTCGCGCATCCATTCCTGGTTGCCCCAACCATATGAACCAAAAAGTGCAATCTTCTTGCCTGCAATAACTCCGTCAAGTTCACACATAAATGGTTCCATCTCTTCTTCTTCAAGAACCTCAGCACCCATAGACGGGCAACCAAGAGCTACTACATCAGCACCTGTTACCATATCTACTGTTGCTTCTGCAACTGGTACAAGATTAGCCTCACCACCTGCTTCTGTGATTCCCTGAGCTAACAACTGAGCCATACTTTCTGTATTACCTGTTCCACTCCAATAAATAACATTAATCATTTTATTCTTTCCTTTCTTTTATGTATCTGTTCAGAGCGCACTACTCTGAACAAATTGTTATACAGCTATTTCACGAATACTTTTTCCCAACAATATTTCCGCTACAGCCTCTTCTCTTTTTTTATCAAAGGTTTTAAATAATTTTATTGTTTCCTTTTCGTTATGATATACCTTCCAATATCCGATATATTTGCAATTACGACCCTCATTTTCCAGAAATCCTTTTACGTCCATTAATGGATACTCTAAGAAAACACCAATCTCATGAGGAAAAGAAATCTTACCATCACAGTACATCAATATACGCTCAGACAATATCTTTAGCATTTCTTCCACATCGTCTGTATCATAGCCGTATCGCTTTAAAAAATCTTCCACATCATCTTGCCTTAAATAATTCTGAATCTTTTTACTTCTATATAAATATAATATATATTTATCATCCTTTAATTTTAGAAGATAGCATTTAATATTGGTTCCACGAAGTACTTTTTTTATGCAATAATATTCCTTTTTTGTTACTGTAATAATGTTTGCAGCTTTTAAACCCTTTATTAAAGCCCCGCAATTCATGGCAACCATTATTGAAACACAAGCTTCCATATTTCCTGACTTTTTAAGATCAATTATTTCCTGTACCGGCATAAGTATTTCTCCATTTAATT
>CAZESO010000113.1:0-7452 GCA_964515325.1 uncultured Roseburia sp.
GTTAGTTTTTTTCTTCATCACACTCAATCTTCAACCTCGTTTCGCAATTATCTATATAATAAATTATCACAAACTAAAACTTATATAAAATTTTATCATATTAAGAAAAAAAAGTAAACGAATGGAGTTATTGAAAATAATTCTCACAATATGGTAACCTTTTACTTCTTTGGTTCCTTATACTTCTTCATCAATATTATCCAGCATATTGCCATTATAACAACATAAGGTATATAAGATACCACAGTTATAACAGTCTCCTGCTTTTCATATCCAATGGCATCAACTATTATAAAGCTATAAAATACCGAAGGTAATGTATTGTTTAATGCATGAAAAACTGATGCCGGAACAACTGAACCGCTCTTTTTTGTAAGTAAAACAAGAAGACAACCTCCAATAATATTTGTAAATATAAGTGTTATTAAATTCTTTGCAAATTCTTCATTTCCCATCAACATTACCATATGCCACAATCCACGAATAATACCGGTAAATACTAATGCAAAATTCATTCCGCATACTTTCTCAAGCTTTGGAAACAAGAAGCCCATCCATCCTATTTCTTCTCCCATAAGAATGAAGAACTGAACACAACCCATAGCCACAGCCAACAACACTTGAAAAATCATTACCAACACTGGTATTTCAGTATTCAACTTAGCAATATCCGGAAAGAATACACACATAATAAATGGTACATCCATAACGCTAATTACAAAAGCCGTAACTATCGTAATAGCATATATCTTAACATTTTTGTCAATCTTTGGCGTAATATTAAGGCTTTTAAGACCTTCTTTTGAAATAAGACAGCATATTACTGCCGCAATTGCCGGTATAAAACATGATAGCATTGATATAGCATTTGACATTGGTGTTACTATATCTCCATCATTTAAGCTATTTGCTATAACTCCAAGTATCCATGTAACCGGTAAACATATTAATAAAAAAATAGTTAATTGTTTTTTATTACTCATAAGCTGTCACCCCCTTAAGATACATTTTAAGAGATATTCTATATGATATATAAAACATTATCACAGCAATATAAGGAAATATCGCAACCACTCCCATCATAAGCACCGACATATTTTCCATACCATACAACCAATTTGCTACTGTTTCAACGATTGTAGATATACCACCCTTTGGCAATGGTCCAAACAATCCATATACTATAAACATAAATACTGCTACTGATATCATTATAAGCTTTATATTCTTACCATATTTCTGTCCATATCTGATAAGAAATGGTGTATCTATGGCTCTTAAGGCAATCTGAATAAAAAAGAAGGTCATATAAATACTCATTGAGCTACGATTATATCCTATAAGCATTGACGATAACAAATCATTTATCATACCAATGCCAAGTCCTGCAAAAGAAAAGATAAGTGTCTCATAATATTTAGACATAACCTGTCCTCTGACTGCTAATGGTGTTGATATTATAAACGAGCTATAATATTCATTTTCATCACTTTCATAAAGATTATTCTGCAAGCCACCAAGAATTGAAAATACAAGTAAATACATTATAGCTTCTAAAAATAGTGCAAACTGTTCTCCATCCTCTGCCACTAATGACACAAATATATTCATAAAAATGCTGTAAGCAATAACAACCAAAATATTCAGCAGTAATTCTTTTTTCATAACCAAAAAGTCTTTGTATATAAGTCCTAACATTACTTTTCCCTCCTCTGATATATTTTGCATGCTACAAATATGCTTACTGCAATCGCTAAAATTATTATCAAAATCGAAAACTTAGCTAATGCATCTCTAGCATCAAAGAACAAATCTGCAAGCATTTTTTCTGCTTTCCCCGGATATTTCTCCTCAAGCTGTACAATTATATATCCACTAATAATATACACTGCCATAAAAAATACTGCCCCTATTGTTGATAATGTACGACCTTGTTTAAACACTATGGCAAGTGGAATTACAACAGCCATCTCAATAACTGCAAAAACCATTATAACTACCATATTTTTTAATGTATCCGCCGAAAAAGTCTCTTTGGACATCAAGCAAATAAAACCTGCATTAACCAATCCAAATATGAATGCAATAGCAAATGTAATACCCACATAAATATATTTTACTCCAACTACACTAATAGCCTTCTGTGGTAATGTATAACTATATTTCATCCACCCCGACTCGTAATCTGTAAAAATCGATTGATTTACACTTGTAGCTGTAAATAACATCAATATGTATGGAACATAAGTAAATGTCATCGCAAATACTTTAACACTTTCCGGTTCCTTACTTGGCCATGATTGTAAATTCCCACATATCATACTTAAAAATACAAGAATACCAAGCAAACAAAATACTAACGAAAGCGCGAGGAACAATCCACAGGTCTTCTTTCCCAGACACCATTCCTTATATAACAATCCCTTCATTAATACCACTCCTTCTTTTCAGCATTTACATAGTAAAGCATAATTTCTTCCAAAGTAGTGTCATCTAATACAAGTCCTGAATACTTATTTCTACACATTGCCTTATTCTTAATCATAACCTCAGCACCAAAATCATTTAATCTTGCACTTATAATATCCTCTGGTGAAATCTCTTTATAATCACTCTTTTTACATTTAATTACACCATGTTCTTGCAAAACATCATCCTTATATCCTGTAAGCAAAAGCTTGCCCTTATTGATAAATGTAACACTGTCAGCCACCTTTTCAAGGTCAGTAGTAATATGCGAAGACATTAATATTGAATGATTTTCATCCTGCAAGTATTCTAAAAACATATCCAAGCATTCATTTCTAACAACAGGATCCAAGCCTGTTGTCGCCTCATCCATAATAAGAAGCTTTGCATTATGAGACAATGCCACTGCAATCTGAAGCTTCATCTTCATACCCTTTGAAAAATCTCTGATTTTCTTCTTACTTGGAAGTGCCAGCCTGTCCAAATATCCATAAAATGTCTCACTACTCCACTCTCTATATACTTCCTTTAAGATTGAATTCAAATTATTAGCTGTTAAAATGTCCTGAAATGGTATTGTATCAAACACCGCTGATATCTGTTCTTTTATTTCTATTTCATCCTTGATATTATCAAGTCCAAGCATCTTAATAGAGCCTGCATCCCTCTTAATAATATTTAACAAAGCTTTGATAGTTGTGGTCTTTCCGGCACCATTCTGCCCTATAAATCCCATTATGCTGCCCTTTGCAACATCAAAATTAATCTTGTCCAATGTAAATCCGTCATACTTTACTGTTAAATCGCGAATTTCAATAGCGTTTTCGTATTCAATCATACTTTTCTCTCCCATCTCATAAGCATCAATAATGATGCTTCATTATTCCTCACAAATAATATCCAGCATTTCTTTCAATTCATCATTAGAAACACCAACTACTCTTGCTTTTTCTTTTGCTTCCATAAGCAGACTTTCAATTTGTCGCAAATTCTCTTCTCTCAAAAGCTCAGTATTCTGCGCCTTTACAAAACTTCCCTTTCCAGTATAGGACTCAATAAATCCTTCTCTCTCTAAGTCTTCATAGGCTCTCTTTGTTGTAATAACACTGATTCTAAGCTGTGCTGCAAGATTACGCATAGACGGAAGAGCGTCCCCTTCCTTTAATTCTCCTGTCATAATCATTGCTTTAATCTGAGATGTAATTTGCGTATAAATTGGTTCTCCTGTGGAATTTGAAATAATAATATCCATAAGTTACCTCTTTCTTTGCAAAGTGATTATAATTTCATAAATCAAAAATCATAATTGTATATATACGATATACACATTATACATATTGTATATATACATGTCAAGAAAAAAGTATTTTACTCAAGCGGGCTGCTCGTTTGCTTTTTTCTTGACAATCACAGAATTATATCCTATAATACCTAAAGGAAATGGGTTTTCACCGTACAGTTTTTACTCAAGCGGGCTGCTCGTTTCTTTTTTTATTGCCAAAAAATCATACAAATACTTTTTCCCATCTTCACTATGTCGAACCAACATTCTAGCAGAAAAAATATTATATCTTACTAATTCATTAGTTTTATCATCATATACAGGAATGGCAAATAAAACGTTATATCTATACCATCCATACTTTGCATCTTTATTATGTTTCTTTTTTTCATTTTCCGAAAACACTTCATTTGTAGCAATCTGTATTAATTCAGGTATACCTTGTATAGCATTCGCTTTTGCTTTTGCAACCGCTCCTTTTAGTGTAATTCTACTTTCAGAATTTGCATACTCATCTGGAAAATCTTCATCTATATATATCTTCTCTGCTGTTTCAGTTATTTCATAACATTTACCTACATATTCTTTCAAATACTCTTCAATTTCTTCCCATTCCTCTTTCCTTTTTCTTCGCTTCCCAATCTTCAACTGTACGAAGAGGAATTCCATAATATTCTGCAAATTCTCTGCGATTCATTCCCATATCTTCTCTAAGTTTTTTCAATTCTTTTTCCTGTATTACTAATTCTTCTACTCTATTTTCCATTAATACCTACTCCCTTTCATTCAGCGCATTGCGTGGTTTGCTATGTTTTATCAATTTATTAATACCATGTCAACTTACGCAAGCGTAATGTATATTATACTCATCACCATAAAAAAATTGCCACATCAGACCATAACTAATGTAGCAATTTTTTAACCACCTAATTCAATTTTTTATAAGTTCTTCAATATCTCTTGAATCTTATTCTTAAGTAAATCCAACCCTTCTGAGCTATATCTCTCACCAAGCAAATCAAGCACTTTTACTGCCCATTTTCCATAACTTACAGCAAATTCCTTGTCTGCCTTGAAACCATATGTTTCCATATCATACATCATCTTTGTGGCAATGGCATCAATGTATTTATCCATACTACTTTCCATTTTTTCTCTAAGAATGTCAAAATTCTGTTCCGGACCGCCTTCAAACAATGCAAGCTTATCAAGAAATGTATAGCAAGGAGTTATTGGAGTAAATCCAACGATTCGTTTAATTATCCAACGCTTCATTTAATTTCGACTTTGCAATATACCTTGAAACATTAAATTCTCTAATCCCCATATCTTCTATATGTTTTTCAATGTTTTCCATATGTATGCAGGCATATCTAAACTGCTCAGACTCATCATCCATCCATTCTACTATAGCCGGAGTAGCATCGGCTGACAATTCACTAAGCAAATAATAATCCTCATACTCATTTTTAAAGAACTCACTTCTACTTTCCTTCGTTCCCTCAAGATTCACTTTTGCAATCAGGTAATCAGGATGAGCAAATGCTAAACCAATATAAAAACATGTAAAAATCACCATACTATATCTGAACAGTGGAAATCTTTCCTTAAATATATAAATCATGACCCCTGCAAATATTAATGCCAACACAGCCAGACTCCACAACACTAAAATACGCAAAAATGTAAGATAATAATACTGGATATAAATTATCATTCTCATAGCACTTGATGCAATCATTATAAATGTACACAATGACATAACTGCAAGAATATTTTTCAACAGCTTATTAGATTTAAAATAGTACAAGCCAATTAAAACCATAATAAGATTCAAAATACTAACTGCTAACAATTGAAAGAATCCCTCTCTGGCATATTCTGCGTATGTATATCCATCAGGAAGTTCCATATTTCCAAGAAAAAGGTAAACAATCTGAATTACACTAAACACAATATATAGCATTGTCATAACCGTTGCTACAGGCAATGCAATAAGTGGCTCATACTTCTTAGTCTGGGCTATTTCTTCATCGATTTTCTTCTTGCATAAAAATGTTAATATACAATAACTTGCAAAAAACATTATTCCAATCATAAATACAATATGTACTATATTTCCTACATTAAAAACATTTGAAGCACCAGTTGCAAAACTTCTAAATACTGCATCCGCACTTGCAAGCAGCATAAATACAATAATAAATACTGGTATTGTAATCACTATTCCAACCAAAACATATAAATATTGATTATTCTTCCTATCCAATTTATTTCTGCAATACCATATAGCATCATTAATAGGAGTGCAAAACTCTCCAATCGCTCTAATACATACAGCCAAAATAGATTTCAAAAATTTACCCAAATTCCACTTTCTAGTATCATACATAATCTCCAATAATAAGCTAATTGTTAATAACAATATTCCAGCTTTATTAAAAAATATTATTCTGCTATCATCAGTACAAAATGTTGATATTGACAATAAAAGCATACTTGCTATATAAAAAATACTCCCTTTTCTAAGTTTTATATCCAACTTCTTTAAACAAAAAACTATGTAACCTATACTGCCAATAACAAACAATCCAAATGTTATACCTGCATCATTTCTAAACATACAAAAGGCATACAAGCACGCATATATCAATGCTGCAATACCAAATATATTAAAATTCTCCCTTATCTTATCCTCATATAGATTACCCTCATAAATAGCCTCTCTATTTAATTCATCTTCATCTACTAATATTAATTCATTGTTCATCTTCATTTTCCCCTTTCGTATCCTCTACATACTCTAATATATCTCCCGGCTGACAGTTCAAAGCCTTACAAATTGCATCCAATGTCTCCAATCTCACCGCTTTTGCCTTATTATTCTTAAGTATAGAAAGATTGGCAAGTGTAATGTCAACTTCCCCTGCAAGCTCTGTGAGACTCTTTTTTCTCTTTGCCATCATTACATCCAAATTTATAATAATCGCCATACTCACACCTCTTTCCTAAATAGTAAAATCATTTTCTTCCTTGTACTCAATTGCCTGTTCAAATACAAATGCTAACACTTTACTGAACAATCCTGCAATTGTGAATACCAATATAACTACAAGCATTGCGGCAGTCATAAATACTATAGTTCTGACAATTGACATAAGTACAATAAAGAAACTCCATTTACACATTTTATCAAGACTAATAACATTTTCCCTAACGAAGCAATTTTTATCCAAAACAGTTTTAAATATTCTGCGAAGCTCTCTAATGATAACCAATGCTGCTATTCCAAGCACAAAGTATATCAGAACCAACTCACCATAATGCTCCTTGAAATGGTCGCTGTTTGTTCCCATCCATTTAATACTTAATGGTAATGTTGCTGTTACAAGCATCCCAGCATAAAACATAAAATCCAATATGTATTTTGTAAGTTTGATTAAAGTTTCCTTTTTCATAAGTTTCCTCCATTCATCTTTTTCTCCCCTTATTCTATAGTTCTATTCTACAATGTCTATGTGGATAAATCAATAGATAAAAGTTGAAAAAAATGTTATACGTTTTGATAATGTTAATTAAAAAACACCCACCTAAGTCCTCCCTAGAAAGGGAGGACTTCAATTCCCGTCCCTCGTTAGGGAAGGGTTAGGGATGGGTATTAGTTTTTAACTATGTTGTAAAAAAAGAAACCCACCTAAATC
>CAZESO010000114.1:0-7425 GCA_964515325.1 uncultured Roseburia sp.
AGCATGGACATGTGGATGATTATCCGTATGGCGGTGGCGCAGGTATGGTTATCAAAGCGGCACCTGTTTATGATTGTTATAAGGCAATATGTGAGCAGATGGGATGTGAGAAGCCTAGGGTTTTATTTATGTCCCCAAAAGGTAAAACATTTAATCAGCAGATGGCTATTGATTTGGCGAAGGAAGATAATCTTGTGTTTTTGTGTGGTCACTATGAAGGTATTGACCAAAGAGTACTGGACAAGATTGTAACAGATGAAGTTTCTCTTGGTGATTTTGTCCTTACAGGTGGTGAACTTCCGGCAATGGTTATGATTGATGCCATTTCAAGACATGTAAAGGGTGTTCTTGGCAATGAAGATTCTGCGGTTACTGAAAGTTTTACAGATGACTTGCTTGAGCATCCGCAATATACAAGACCGGAAAGCTGGATGGATGAAAAGGTTCCGGAAGTATTGCTTAGTGGCAATCATAAAAAGATTGAAGAATGGCGTTATGAGCAGTCTGTCAATGAAACTAAAAGTAAAAGACCGGATTTATATGAGAAATATTTAAATAATATCAAGGCTTGATTATATAATATTAATATGCTAAAATACAATGTGGTGAAGGAGGTATCTTATTATGGGATACTGTGATGTGCATTGTCATATTTTACCAGGGCTTGATGACGGTGCAAAGAGTATGGAACAAGCCATGGAAATGATTAGTATCTCGGTAGACAATGGAATCTCTGATATAATATTAACACCACATTATAAGATTGATAGATGTGAACATTCAAAAGAAAAGATATTAGAGAGAATCCAAGAACTAGAGATAAATGTTAAACAAAAAAATAGTGATGTAAAACTGTATGCAGGTACAGAGCTTATGTATAGTGAAGATTGTATTTCGTTGTTAGAACAAGAAAAAATATTAACACTTAATGGTACAAAGGTTTTGTTAGTTGAATTTCATCCAAGCGATAACATTAAATATATTAAAGAATCCCTTTATAAAATAATATGTGCAGGATATAATCCGTTACTGGCGCATATTGAAAGATATGAAAATCTTGTTGGAGAATATGATGATATTGAAGATGTTATAGAGCAGGGAACATATATACAAGTTAATGCTTCGTCGGTTATTGGTAAACATGGAATGAAGATTAAGAAGTTTATTAAGATGCTGATGAAATATGATATGTTGCATTTTATAGGGACAGATGCTCATAATACTAGTGATAGAGCACCGCATATAGGGGAATGTGCAAAGTATATTGAAAAGAAGTTCGGAAAAGAGTACAGAGATGAATTGTTAATAAATAATCCTGCTAAATACTTAAATATAACTAAATAATTTACGAAAGGTCAGGTTTAGACTAATGGAACAAAACAACAGAGACGAAATTGAAATTGATTTAAAACAAATATTTATTGTATTACTGGACAAGATGTTTGTAATACTAGCGTGTGCAATATTTACAGGGGTTATAGCATTTGCTATAACAAAGTTCTTTATAGACCCAACGTATGAGTCAGTAACAACAACATGTGTAGTAAAAAATGAAGATGAATCAGAAGTTGATGCTAATGACTTTGTTACTGGTAACTATTTATCAAAAAACTATGTTGAAATAGTACAGAGTAACACTGTATTTGAGGAAGTTATAAATAGTTTGGATTTAGATTTAACAATTGAACAATTAAAGAAAAAGGTTTCAGTTGTTAATATCACAGATACACAGATCATAAAGATAACAGTTACAGATACTGATCCGTATAAGGCACAAGAAATAGCTGACGCAGTTAGAATAGCTTCTGAGAAGGCAATTGTTAAGATTCTTCATGTTCCAGGTGTGGAAAAGGTGGATGGAGCAACACTTCAACTTGAACCAAATGGTCCAAGTGTTGTTAAAAATGTTGTTATAGGTGCATTTATAGGTGCATTTATGTCTATTGCAATTATCGTTATTAAATTTATTCTTGATGATACAATAAAATCACCTGAAGATATTGAAAAATATTTAGGAATGAGTACTTTGGCATCAATTCCGGTTATGGAAGAAGTTGAATATGATGGTGAAAAGAGAACAAGTAAGAATAAATCTAGAAATACAAAGAGAAAAGCTGTTAGATAATATATAATAACTAGAGAAAGGATATTAGCTATGCAAAGTATAAATATAGACAAGATTAAGAAGCTTGATAATATTGTAAACGAAGCGTATAAGCGTCTTAGAACCAATGTTCAGCTGTGTGGAGAAGAAATTAAAATTATTGCTGTTACAAGCAATATTCCGAACGAAGGAAAAAGTTCGGTAGCATTCAATCTTGCAAAATCTTTAGCTGAAGCTGGAAAGAAAGTGATTTTTATTGATTGTGATATGAGAAAATCAGTACTTATTGGAAGATATAAGGTAAATAAAGCTGTTAAAGGGTTGTCACAATATTTATCAGGTCTAAATGAATATGATGAAGTAGTATATGCTACAAATGTTGATAAGCTACATGTTATTTTTTCAGGTCCAATACCACCAAATCCTGCTGAACTTTTGAGTGGCAATAAGTTTAAATCAATGCTTAGAAAGCAGAAGTCAGAGTATGATTATATTATAGTTGATACACCACCTATAGGAAGTGTTGTTGATGGTGTTATTGTTGCACAGAATAGTGATGGTGCGGTATTTGTGTTAGCTCATGGTGAAATAAGTCAGAAGTTTGCAAAGAATACAAAGGCACAGCTTGAAAAATGTAATTGTAAGATATTAGGTGCGGTTCTTAATAAGGTTCCTACGAGTGAAAATGGATATTATGGTAAATATTATGGTAAATATTATGGAAGTTATGGTGCGTATGGCAAGTACGAAACAGAGTAGTATATGATAATACATTTATGAAAGGTTAAGGTGTTGTATGAAAAAGACAGCTTTCCCTATGATTTTAGGTATTGCGTCACTAGTGATAATAGTTGTAGTTGCATTGTTTACTGGTGGTAAGGATAAAGTAGGTCCCAAAATAGAATTTTCGAATGATTGTGTGAATGTATATTCGGATGAAGATGATGTTAATGTTTTGTTGGACGGTGTAAGTGCTATTGATGAAAAAGATGGTGATGTAAGTGGTACTTTGAGAATTCAAAATATAATTGTCATTAAAAATGATAATAGAATGGTTGTTCATTATTCTGCTAAAGATAATAACAATAATATTGGACAGGCTGAACGTTCTGTTGAATATTATGGTGAAAATGAATATATAGATTTTTCTGTTTTGGATGAGAAGATATTTGCAGATGAGCAAGAGTCTACAAAGTTTGTTAGTGATAATGAACTTCAGTCGACTAGTGAAGATGTAAGCACAAGTAATAATATGGTTGCTACAGAATCAACAATCAATGTTGGGCAGGAGACAGGGACTACAAATGAGACAGAAACAACAGAACCACAAACAACTACATCACCGATGCAAAATGTAGATGTAAATATTACGCCGATTGATAGAGATGAGGTCAATAGAACAGGCATTCCTCAGATTAGAATGAAGTATCCTACATTAACTATTAAAGCAGGAGAGGATTTCTATTTTATGGATGCATTAGGCGAATGGTATGATGATAAAGATGATGTTACCAGAAGAGTGATTGTCGGAGGGACTTATGATGTTAACGTACCAGGTAGTTATGAGTTGACATATTATGTAACGGATACTGAGGGTAATGTTTCTAATATTGAAAAATTCACATTAATAGTTGAATAAAATAAAAAAATACTTGCATATATATTGTTTTTATGATAATATTTGAATGTTGTGATTAAGACGAGATGTTCCTCTGTTACATACATTGGTAGTCAAGAACATCGATTATTTTAAGGAGGTTCACACAAATGAACGAAATTATCAAGAATATTGAAGCAGCACAGTTAAAGGAAGTAGCAGATTTTAATGTAGGTGATACAATTAAAGTTTATGCTAAGATCAAGGAAGGTAACAGAGAAAGAGTTCAGGTTTTCGAGGGTACTGTTCTTAAGAGACAGGGCGGAAGCTCAAGAGAAACTTTCACAGTTAGAAAGAACTCTAATGGTATCGGCGTAGAAAAGACATGGCCATTACACTCACCAACAATCGAAAAGATTGAAGTTGTAAGACGTGGTAAGGTAAGAAGAGCTAAACTTAACTACTTAAGAGACAGAGTAGGTAAAGCTGCTAAGGTTAAAGAATTAGTAAAATAATTCGGATTTAATAAGACAAATGCAATGTTATTGTATTTGTCTTTTTTTTCAAATAGTATAAAGGAATTGATGGTATGAGAATAGATTCTGATGAAATTAAGAAGAATTTTATATTGGATGTTATATTAAAGTGGATTGTTGATATTGTACTTGTTGTAGTATTTTCACTTTTAGTTGTAGAATATTATGGAGAATCAGTTGATGTTGTAGGTAATTCGATGAATCCGATAGTTGAAGATAATGAAAAAGTATTGATTAATAAATTGGAATACGAGATAAATGAACCTGAGAGATTTGATATAGTTGCATATAAGACCAAAAGTGGTGGGATTTCTGTAAAGAGAATAATAGGCTTGCCGGGAGAAACAGTTCAAATTGTCGATAATGTTATATATATTGATGGTGAACCTATTGAAGATGAGTATTACAAAGGTAAATTCGAAAGTGGTTATGTTGACGAAGCATTGGTTATCGGAGATAATGAATATTTTTTAATGGGTGATAACAGAAATGTTAGTGAAGACAGCAGATTTGAGTATGTAGGAAATGTAAGCAAGGATAAAATATTAGGAAAAGTATGGTTTGTGTGTTTTCCTATTTCAAAGCTTAGAATGATATAGAAATGGAGAATAAAAATGGTAATTCAATGGTATCCGGGTCATATGACCAAGGCAAAAAGACAAATGGAAGAGGATATTAAACTTATTGATCTTGTAATAGAAATTGTTGATGCTAGATTGCCTATGAGCAGTAGGAATCCTGATATTGATAAACTTGGTAATAATAAAGCAAGACTTGTGTTGTTAAATAAATCAGATTTGTCAGATGACAGAGCAAATATAAAATGGATGGAATTTTTTAAGTCAAAAGGATTTCATGTTCTTGAGATTAACTCTAAGTCAGGTAAAGGTGTAAATCAGATTAACGGTGTTATTGCTGAAGTCTGCAAGGAGAAAATTGAGAGAGACAGAAGAAGAGGAATAAAGAACAGACCTGTTAGAGCGATGGTTGTAGGAATTCCTAATGTAGGTAAATCTACATTTATCAATTCTTATGCTAAGAAAGCTTGCACAAAGACAGGAAATAAGCCGGGCGTAACCAAAGGTAAACAATGGATTAAGCTTAGTAAAACTTTGGAATTACTTGATACACCAGGTATATTATGGCCTAAATTTGAGGATCAGCAGGTTGGTATCAAATTAGCATTGTTAGGTTCGATTAAAGATGATATATTAAACTTAAGTGAATTGTCGTTGGAGCTTATCAAAATATTAAATGAAAATTATCCGGAAGTATTGAAAGAGAGATATAGTTTGTCGGAAAGTAATGAACCTTTGAAAGTACTAGAAGATATAGCAAAAGTAAGAGGTTGTAAATTAAAGGGTGATGTGCTTGATATTGATAAGGCAGCATCTTTGTTGATTGATGATTTTAGAAATGGAAGATTGGGAAGAATAACACTTGAATTACCAGAGTAAGGATAGATATGGATTTTTTTAGAGAGAACAAAAAGGAATTTATAAAATTAGCTATATATATCATAATAGTCCTTGGATTGATATTTTTTATCAATCACTTCTTTGTGTCTTTAATTAAAGTAAAAGGTCATTCAATGGATCCTGTTCTTAGAACTGATGATATTATTATGATTGACAAAACTGTTGAAGAAGAAGAATATGAGCGATTTGATATAGTTGCGTTTAAATATGTGTATGATAATAAAGATATATATTTAAAAAGAATAATTGGATTGCCAAATGAAACGATTGAAATTATTGATAATGAAATATATATAGACGGCGAAAAACTTAATGAGTTTTATGGAGTTTTTAGTAATCCTAATGACAGCCCTGATATTGTGAGTTATTTAAGTGATTATCCGGCAACTAAGCTTGGTGTGGATGAGTATTTTGTTATTGGAGATAACAGATATGTTAGTGATGACAGTAGAAACTTTGGCCCAATAACAGGAGATTTAATTATTGGGCGAGCATTTTTTAGGATATGGGATTTCAATGGCATTGGCTCGTTGAAGTATCAGTAAAATGAAGGAGAGAACAATGGATAAAGGTGTATTGTGGGACTATGTTAAAGCAGCGATTTATACAATTATAGCTTTAATAGTTATCTTCATAATATTGTCATATGTGGGACAAAGAACAGAGGTTACTGGCAATTCCATGTATCCGACATTGGAAAATGGGGATAGTGTATGGGTTAATAAACTGGCATATAAAACAGGGGAAATCGAAAGATTTGATGTTGTTATATTTCCGCATTATAACGAAAGTCTGGGTGAAGAAATATATTACATAAAAAGAGTTATTGGAATGCCTGATGAGAGAATTCGAATTAAAGATGGTTTGATATATATTAATGATGAACTTTTGGAAGAGTCATATGGATATTATGATAAAGATATGCCATATTATAATGGTTTGGCAGAAGATGAAATATATATCGGAGAAGGCGAATATTTTGTGTTAGGTGATAATCGTAATAATAGTGAAGACAGCAGAATGATAGGTTGTGTGAGCGAAGATATAATTATAGGAGAAGCATTGGTAAAATGAACGCAAAAGAGATTGATGAATTATTAAAAAGTACAGATATTAAGGAATTGAGTCAGGAACTTGATAAATACAGAGATGACGAAAGAAGTTCGGTAAAAAAGCTTGTAGAAAAGTATGAAAAACATATAGAAAAGTATGAAAAAGAGTTGGAGCGAATTGACAATATGAAATGTTTTGAACGCGAATACCAGCATTTAGGTTATGTATGTGGTATAGATGAGGTTGGTCGCGGGCCTTTGGCAGGTCCGGTTGTGGCTTGTGCTGTTATTTTGCCAAAAGATGCCGATATATTATATGTGAATGATTCAAAAAAGCTTTCAGAGAAAAAGAGAGATGAGCTTTATGATGAAATTATGGACAAGGCCATAGCTGTTGGAATTGGTATGGAAGATCATAAAGTTATTGATGAATTAAATATTTTAAATGCTACTTATAGTGCCATGAGAAAGGCAATTAACAACTTGAAGGTTAAACCTGATGTATTATTGAATGATGCGGTTACAATTCCGGAAGTTGCCATAAAGCAAGTACCAATAATAAAAGGTGATGCCAAAAGTATATCTATAGCAGCAGCAAGTATAGTAGCAAAAGTAACTAGAGATAGAATGATGGTTGAGTTAGATAAAGAATATCCTG
>CAZESO010000115.1:0-7314 GCA_964515325.1 uncultured Roseburia sp.
TAAAACCTATAATTTTGTAGCAACTCGCTACAAAATTATAGGTTTTATTAATTATATTAATGCCATTTAGATAAAAATATTTTACTTTTCGCTTTGTAGCGTTTTGCTACATTTTATATCATAATAGTAAATATTGCCTTGGACTTTGGCATATGGAAAGAACCAACAGTACATTCCATTTTCAAGCAAACACTTCCGTGTAATATTTGTCCAACACCTTGTCCAACATTTATAAATTCAAGAACAGATGCTGGAAATGATATTATATTTCCACTTGTTTCTGCTTTAACAAAGGTACCATTGTCCATATATTGTAAATTACAAACTTTTCCCCTTTTTTTCTTTCCATCAGACGGAGAAACTATTGTCATTTCCTTCGCGCTAAGCTGTACTGTACCTACACCATTTCTTATTTCTAATACACACAACTGCTCAAAACCTTTGTTAGCCATTGATATATTATTCCCATCTTTTACATTTTCACGATATATTAAAAATGGAAATTTATATATGCCATCCTGCATCCTTTTACACAGCTTTGCCCCATTAAAACAACTACAATCTCGCATTTCAACCTTCAATCTATAATTCTGTTCTGTGGCTTTTATAACCTCCATTGTACTTTCCGAATTATACAAAGCCCAATGCAAAGCATCATTTTTCGCATTACTACTATCTACTCCCTCATACATCAAATGACTAATTGTTACATCTATTCGTTCTGCATAACGCTTTGCTTCAAGTTCACCTTCCATAGTCAAAATAGGTTTTCTTTGATTACTTCTGTCCATTAGTCCTTCTTTTTCCAGCTCTATTATCACACGACTAACTTTATACTTTTCTTCATTTAAAATTCGTGAAACATTTGTTACACTACAATCCTTTGAATTATTATTATAAAAACATAATAATACTCTTAATCTTAATACATCAAGCGATAGTGACATTATCTTTACCTCTCAATTTGCATAATTATTAATCCACATAGAGTTAGTTGCGACTAACTAGCAATTATACACCCATTTTCCCTTGCTGTAAAGATATATTTTTTTCATTTACACATTAGTTCTATACTGTAAAAAATGTAGTGACAGAACACCCTGAATTGAAGTATAATGATGGTGTAACCAATCTGTTTTTATACACAGAGGGTACTGTTGGCGGTTCTAAAGAATTGAAAAACTTACTAAACCATATGGCACATACCACCGCTGACAATGCTCTTGATTCAGACTTGGAGCAGATACAAACAATAGTTGACTCTGTTAAGAGCGATAGAGAAGTGGGTGAACGCTATATGTCAATGGAAAAGATAATGAAATGACGAATAAACTTCGCCATTTGCATTTTTTGAGTATGTGACTAACAACTTATTCACTCTTTTTCAAAACAATTATCCTATTTGACAGATTTGCAATAAATGGTATTTTTCCAAGAACTTTATATACAGGAACAAATTTTGCCATTCCTTCTGCAAGGGAGTGCTCCCGTACATATGAAAACGGTGGCAATATTTTAGCCAACTCTTTTCCATTTTTAATTCCCCATGTGAATTTCGCCTCACTCTTATCAATTGATTTTTCCTTAATGTTCTTTACTATAAATGGATTCATTGTTTCTACCAATACCGTTACACTTCTAAACTTTTCTCTGATTAATGTAAATATCTGCTTAACATCTTCTTCTGACAGATACATAGTAAGTCCTTCAATAATCACAAGCACCGACTCATCGGTATATTCAATCTGTTTTGTCCACTCTATGCTCATGGCAGATTCTGCTATTTGAAAAACATTTGGCCCCTGTTCTTCCATAAATCTCTTTCTTACATTGATGGTATCAGGCAGGTCAATGTTATACCATCTTGCATATTTACCCTCATTCCGATAACATCTTGTATCAAGACCACAGGCAATATTAATAACTATTCCATTAGGATTTTCGTCTAAATAATCTGATACCATTTTGTCAAGCAGTATGGTTCTTGCTATAACACCAGCACCCATGGCATAATCTTTATCTGCTAATGTGAAATCATAATCGAGCTTTTCCACTATTTCTACAGCTTTGTCATCCCGAATAACTGCATTTTTCTTTTTAGTTTCCTTTGCCCTTGCATACATTGTCTGCAGCATAGTTTCAGGTATTCCGTTTATAGATATTTTTTCCATTTCTCAAACACTCCTTAACACTTTACTTATGCTTATTAAATTCCAATCTTATTCTAAATTCATCCTCGTTTTATATCTTCCAGCTTCCTGCAATTTCTCTGGCATTAACAAACTTTTTATAAATTCCATCCTGTTTCATCAATTCATCATGCTTGCCCTGCTGTACAATTTTTCCATTGTCCACTACCAAAATCTTATCAGCATTTCTTACTGTTTTTAATCTATGTGCAATCATAATAATTGTTTTTTCTTTTGTGAGAGCGTCAATAGCCTCCACCAAATCCTTTTCATTTTCAGGATCCACATTTGCGGTAGCTTCATCCAAAATGATGATTGGAGCATCCTTCATAATAGCTCTTGCAATAGAAATTCTTTGCTTCTCACCACCGGACAGACTTGCACCGCCCTCTCCGATTACTGTATCATATCCATCAGGCAACTGCATAATAAAATCATGACAGCAAGCTTTCTTAGCAGCTTCCATTACCAGTTCCACAGACGCATCTTCCTGTCCAAAGCGAATATTGTTGGCTATTGTATCCTGGAATAAATATACATTTTGGAATACAAAGCTGAAATTTCTCATCAGTGAATCCATGCTATAATCTCTGACATCTCGACCTCCAAGAAGCACCTGTCCTTCATCAACATCCCAGAATCTTGCAATCAGATGACAAAGTGTTGTTTTACCACCACCACTAGGTCCTACTATGGCTGTAGTAGTTCTCTGTGGAATATGTACACTTACATCATCAATTATCTTTTTAGTATCATATGAGAATGTAACATTTTTAATATCAATGTCATAGCATTCTGCTTTCACGTCATTTCCATCAATGTCCATTGTCTCAAGCTCAAGTATTTCCTTTGCTTTATTAACAGCATAATCCACCACTCGAAGTAATGCTGAAAACATACCTGCATTATCAAGACTTGCATACATAATAAACGAGCTTACAACCATAACTATACACTCCGAAAGAACCATACTGTCATTTATCACAAAATAAATGGACATTCCACTCATCAGAACCCCCAACGCCTTAGCAATATAGCTCTGTACTGCCATATATGGAATCATCTTTATTTCCATTCCAAAGTTGATGTCTGTATTATCCTTTATAGCTTTGTTCAATTCCTTACTATGCTTTCCTGCAAGATTGTATGCCTTAACCTCTGATATTCCCTGTACATACTCTATTACCTTTTCTACAAGTCTGCTGTCCGACTCATGCTTTAATGGAGCCAACTTTGCTGATGTCTTCTGCAACAATGCATTTATCGTAAAGAATACCGCCACACCAATAACAGCTACAATACCTATTCTGTAATCAAATATACATATCATAAGTGTAATTACACTTGAATTAAGAATCCCCTGAGTTGTCATCATAACTACTCTTGTTGCAACATTTGCAAGCTGTTCCATCTTGTTTGTAGTAACCGATGTAATATATCCCAGACTATTTGCATTAAAATAACCCATAGGTAAATATCTTAAATGCTCTGCAATTTCAATTCTCTTATTTGCACATGTTCTATAACCACCTTCTGTCTGAAACATTGTTGATTTATACTTAACTCCACTTGAAACCACAATGCTTAATAACATAATTCCCAAACAAGCTAATATAGTTCCTGTTGTTACATTATCCTTTACAACAGCATCTACCATAACATAAATTGCCGGAACTCTAAGTGCTTCAAATAACGCCATCACAAGTCCTAACACCAATGAAAGATAAAATTTTCTTTTATTTTCTCCACCACAGAAGTCAAAAAAATTCTTAAGTATTTTAAACATGCGCTTCACCTCCATCCTTAACAGACATATGAGCCTGCCACATTTCCTTATATAATCCATTAATGGCAAGTAATTCTTCGTGGTCGCCCTGTGAATCTACCACGCCATCTTTAATGACAAATATCTTATCACTATCAGCTATTGTTGATAATCTATGTGCTATAACAATCAAAGTTTTACCCTGTACAAGCTTCGCCACTGCCGCCTGAATAATAGCTTCATTTTCAGGGTCTGTATATGCAGTTGCCTCATCAAGAATAATGACTGGCGCATTCTTTAACATTGCTCTTGCTATGGCAACTCGCTGTCTTTCACCACCTGATAAATGTCCCCCTGCACCTCCTGCAATGGTGTTATATCCATTTTCAAGTTGCATAATAAATTCATGACAACCACTATTCTTTGCAGCCTCTATAACCTCTTCATCTGTGGCACCAGCCTTACCCATACGAATATTTTCCATTACAGTAGCATCAAAAAGGTAATTATCCTGTGACACATACGCAATATTCTGATTATATACATCCAGCGGGATATCCTTGATATCAACCCCACCTAAAGTAATACTTCCCTTACTTACATCCCACAAAGAAGCAACCAGCTTTGCTATAGTGGACTTACCGCTTCCCGAAGGTCCAACTAGCGCATTTACTGTACCTTCCTTAAATTCTATATCAATATTATGTAGCACTTCCTTTTCATGATATCCAAATGACACTGAATTGAGCCTGATTGTTTTATCCTTTAAAGCGCCCTTTAAGCTTTCCGGTCTTATAAGCTCATCCTGTGAAAGTATGCTTGTCACTTCCCCAATAATTGTTCCTACCTGAGCAAGGTCATCAGAATAGGACATACAAGTAATAACCGGTGTGATAACGCCTACTGCAAGTACGATAAGCATTATAAAATCTGCCGCACCAAGAGAACCTCCCTTGTACAGAAGTCCACCTATCGGTAATACTGTGAGCATTGTAGCCGGTGCTACCACCATTGCAATACTAAAGTATACATTACATTTTCTCATCCACTCAACAAAACAAGCTGCGCCATCCTTTGCAGCAACAACAAATTTGTCATATGAAGTTCCTGCCTTACCGAACGCTTTAATAACCTCAATACCATTTATGTACTCAACGGCTGTATCATTTAAGATTTTTGTCTTATCTATTGTGTTTTGATAATCTGATTCATAATCTGTCATCATACCCATATATGCCATCATACCAAGCACAAATGTTGCCAGCGCAGCCAATGCCATACGCCAATCTATCACAAACATATACACAACAACCGCCAATGTTCCCAATAGATTAGAAGTAAATTCCGGCACAACATGCGCAAGTGTTGTCTCGATACTGTCAACTCTTTCAACTATAATATTTTTAAGCGAACCTGATGGTGTATCAAGAACATAACCCAATGGAAGCTTTGATAACTTCTCACACAATCTTTTTCTAATATTTCCCAACACCTCAAATGTTGCATTATGAGAAAGGCTCGTAGAAATGCTATGCATAATCACTCTTGCCAACCATAAGCCCAATAATAAGTAGCATTCATTCAAATAACCTGACCATTCTCTGTCCCCTTCTAATAATCTGTTAATCATCCCCGCTACAACTACATATGGCAAAATGCTACACACAACACCAACTGCTGCCGTAATAATACTTAACACATACTTGTTTTTATGTGTACTTGCAAAATCCATTATCCAGTCAATTGTTGACTTCTTTTCTTTTTCCTTCACTTTCATTCCTCCTTGACTAATTTTAGTTAGTTGCATCTAACTGTCAACTAAAAAAAAATGAAACAGCGTTTCATAACATTGTTACAATACCACTGTTTCACTTTTTTATCAACACTTTTTTTCAAATATATATTGCTTAATATAATTATTCATCATTATAAAAATATCTATTACTCAAGTCACTTTTAACTATATCTTCCAACCATTCATACCATCCATACTAATGGCAAGTGTTGATGTATTATGCAAAAGAGCTGATGTTGTAGGCTGAATCATTCCTGTAACACCCAAAAGTATTAAGCCCGAATTGATTCCTACAATTCTAATATAATTCTTCTGTATTCTCTTAACCATATTCTTACTTAATAATCGTAAATTAACCAATTCGTACAAATTATCAGCCTCAATGGTTATATCCGCAACTTCTCTTGCTATCTGCGCTCCATCACTGATGGCAATACCCACATCTGCTGCCGACAAAGCAGGTGAATCATTAACACCATCACCAACCATAATTACTTTTCTGCCTTCTGCATGTTCCTGTTCCACATATGCTGCTTTATCTTCAGGCAAAACTTCTGAATAATATTCATCCACTCTTATCCGCTTAGCAACGGCTGCCGCTGTACGCTCACTGTCACCTGTCATCATTACAAGCTTGGTTATTCCACTGTCTTTAAGCATGGCAATAACCTCTTTAGCCTCTTCTCTGATAGGATCCGCAATACAAATAACTGCTGCCAGTTTACCTTCAATAGCAAGATATAATCTTGAATATTCTTCCGGCAAATCGCTGAAAACTTCTTCCATTCCATCAGGAACACGACACTTCTCATCCTCAAATACAAAATGATAACTTCCGATAATAACTTTTTTATTATCCACTCTTGAAGATATTCCATGCGCTACAATATATTCAACCTTAGAATGGTTTTCCTCATGAACCAGTCCCTTATCTTTCGCAGCATTGACAACTGCCTTTGCCATAGAATGTGGAAAATGTTCTTCCAGACATGCTGCTAATCGTAACAATTCATCAGGCTCTTCACCATTAAATGATACCACCTTAACCACAACAGGCTGAGCCTTTGTCAATGTTCCGGTTTTATCAAATATTATGGTATCTGCTTCTGCCACCTTTTCTAAAAACTTTCCACCTTTTACAGTTATATGGTGTCTGCTGGCTTCTTTAATTGCAGCCAGAACCGTAATAGGCATAGCGAGCTTTAACGCACACGAAAAATCTACCATCAGTACAGACAATGCCTTAGTAGTATTTCTTGTAAGCATATACACCAATCCTGTTCCCAATAGTGTGTATGGCACAAGTCTATCTGCAAGATGTTCTGCTCTACTTTCAACAGCTGATTTTAATTTTTCTGTTTCTTCTATCATTCCAACTATCTTTTCGTACTTTGTACTGCCTGAAGTTTCCTTTACCTGTATAATCAGCTCGCCTTCCTCCAACACAGTTCCTGCATATACATAGCTGTCCACCTTTTTTTCTATTGGCATAGACTCTCCTGTCAAGGATGACTGATTCACCATCCCTTCACCTTCAGACACTATTCCGTCCAATGGAATTACAT
>CAZESO010000116.1:0-7260 GCA_964515325.1 uncultured Roseburia sp.
AAAAGGATTATGCAAAGAAAAGATTAAGTATCTACAGATATTTGATTGATGTTGCAAATGATGATTTAGTTGAACCGCCATTTATGTCGAATTCTAAGAAATTAGGGGAAGAGAGAGTGCTTGTTGTTGAAGGTGTAGTAAATGAAAGTAGCTATCTTAGTGAAAATTATCGTAGTTCAAAGTTGTTAGACCGATATTATGAGGCTATTGGGATAAGAAATGAATTGTCGATGAAGGATATAAAAGTGTTAGCATATTTATGCTATGCAGGGGATATAAACGGCAAGAAAGAATTAGCGGATTGCACTGGTTTTTCTGTGACTTCTGTTAATCATTCCTTGCAGAAATTGGAATATAGGAAGATAATTGAAATATCAAAGAATAAAAAGAGGTTATATATAAATATTTTGGGTGCAGGTTATCCTGTTGTAGAAGAGATTAAGGAAGCTATTCGCGATTATGACAATATTCGTTTTCAAGGCTTTACAGAAAGTGAAATTGGTCAATATCTTCAATTTCAAATGAGAATAGAAGAAAATATGAATCGTGTATTGAAATAGTAAATTATAGAAGTTAGTAAGAAAATACTCGAGTTAGGGTTGACAAACAAAAATCAGTCTGCTATTATAACCGATGTTAATAATCCTATGAGGGAGTAGCAAGCCTTGGTTTTGAGGTAATAAGTCAACATACTGACCTTTTTGGTCTGGCTTATTTTAAATTGCGAGACTCATGTTTAGTTTAACTATGCATGGAGTCAGTCTATCTTGATATTTGAATCCTGAGTATAGTTAATATATTCAGGATTTTTTTATATAATGGGAAATTGCGCCAGAGCAAACTCTATTCTTATATCTAGGAAATGATTTTTAATTAAGGAGAAAATGAAAATGAAGATTGTTGAATTTGAAAATGTAACACGAATTTACAAAACAGGTGAACATGAACTCAAGGCTTTAAATGAAGTGAATTTGAGTCTTGATGAAGGAAAGTTTGTTGTTATTTTAGGACAAAGTGGTGCCGGTAAAAGTACACTTTTAAATATGCTTGGTGGTCTTGACAGTCCTACAAGTGGTAAAATCACTGTTTGTGGTAAAGATATTTCTATGCTTTCAAACAATGAATTGGCAGATTACAGAGCAGAAACTGTTGGATTTGTATTCCAGTTCTATAATTTAATTCCAACACTTACAGTATATGAAAATGTTGCGTTGGTTAAGGAAATTGCGAAAAATGCATTAGAACCTGAAAAGATTATTGAAGAGGTTGGTTTATTAGACCATTTACATAACTTCCCATCAGAGCTTTCAGGTGGAGAACAGCAGAGAGTATCCATTGCCCGTGCTGTTGCGAAGAATCCTAAGATTTTACTTTGTGATGAGCCGACAGGTGCATTAGATTCAGATACAGGTGTTATGGTTTTGAAACTTTTACTTTCGATGGCAAGAAATCATGGAAAGACAATAGTTGTTGTTACTCATAATCAGAATATCGCAAAGATGGCTGATGTGGTTATCCGTGTGAAGAATGGTAAAATCAAGTCATATGAGGAACAAAGAAATCCTATGAGTGCAGATGAAGTGGAGTGGTAATGATGTAAGAAATCACACTGATGTGATGATTTCTTACATGGCTATTTGTGCCGAAACGCCACAAATAAGCCTTGATGCGTCGCCAGAAATCGCTTGGCGACTTTCTGGCGCGCTATTCCTACACTGCGTTTCGGAATGGAGAAAATTATGTTATTAAAGAAGCTTATAAGAACAGCATGGAATTATAAATCGCAGTTTATATCCATGATAATTATGATTGCTATTGGCATAGGCGTATTCTTTGGTTTTAATATAGAATGGTACAGCCTTGAAAAAAATGTAAATATATTTATGGAAGAAACCAATTATGCTGATTACCGTATTTATAATGAAAAGGGATTTACAGAGGATGATATTGAGGCGATATGTGATATTGATGGAGTAGATGAAGCAAGTCGTGTATTGGCTGTAAATGTTGATATAAAAGATAGTGAGGATTCCCTTTCGTTATTTGTTGCAGAAGATTATGTCGTATCAAAAATGAAAATTGTTGAAGGAGAAGAATACGATAAAGAAAATGACGGATTCTGGCTTTCGCAGAAATATGCTGAAGCAAATGATGTTAAGATAGGCGATGAGCTTACAATTACATATATGGGGTTTAATATAACAGGAGAAGTAGTTGGATTTGCGAATAGTATGGAACATATGATTTGTGTCGCTGATGAGAATCAGCTTATGCCGGATCATGAGGTTTTTGGTTTTGTGTATGTTTCACCACAAACAATAAAAGATGCATTGGGTATGACATTTTATCCTCAGATAAACATTACTTCTGATATGTCCAAAGCAAAAATTGAAGATGCTATATCAGATGCAATAGGAAAAACTACACTTGTAGTTGAAAAAGAAAATCATATGTCTTATATGGGTGTTTTAGGCGAGATTGAAGAAGGTAAAACAATGGCTGGTGTATTACCGGTATTGTTTCTTGCTATAGCGCTTCTTACAATGGTAACAACAATGCATAGAATTGCAGCTAATGAGAAGACTCAGATTGGTACATTAAAGGCGTTAGGCTTTAGAGATAGAAGAATTTTAAGACATTATACATCATATGGCTTATTCCTTGGTCTTATTGGTGGAATAGCAGGTATCGGATTAGGCTTTGCGGTTGCAAGACTTATCATTAGTGAAGATGGTATGATGGGAACATATCTTGATACACCTTATTGGGAATTGTATATGCCGGGATTTTGTTGGATAGTATTTGTGTTTACTGTTGCTTTCCAGACGCTTATAGGATATTTATCAGTTAAGAAAATGCTTGTAGGTACAGCTGCTGATGCATTACGACCATATGCGCCAAAGAAAATGCGAGCAATGAAAATAGAAAAAACTAATACGTGGAAGAAGCTTCCATTTGCAACAAAGTGGAATTTACGAGATGTTCTTAGACATAAATCTCGTTCAGCAATGACACTTGTTGGTATTGTTGGCTGCATGCTTTTACTTGTTGGTGGTCTTGGTATGAAAGATACAATGGGTGCTTTCTTTGATCTAATTGATAAGGAAATAAATAATTATGTAACAAAGGTTAATATTGTTGAAAATTCTGATAATGATAAAGTTATGGAATTTTCAGAAAAGGTAGAGGGTGACTGGCAGGCATCTTCAAGCGTTAAGATTGATGATGAAGCGATTGTGTTGGATATTTATGATGTAAATAATGATATGATTCGCTTCCTTGATGAAGATGATAATAAAGTAAAACTTTCAGATGAAGGTGTGTATATTTGTATGCGACTTGCTGATGAATATAAAGTGGGTGATACAATTGAATTTTCACCATATGGAGAAGAAGAAACCTATGAAGTTAAGGTGGCAGGTGTAATACGTTCGGTTATGAGTGAAAATATCACTATGACAAAGGAGTATGCTGAGGAAATAGGAATACCATATCATATTAGCTCTGTGTATACTAATATAGACCAAAACGATATTGAAAGTGCAGATTTTATATCAGGAAAACAGTCTAAAAAAACAATTATGGACACATATGACAGCTTTATGGAAATTATGAATATAATGGTTGCATTATTTGTTGTTGGTGCAATAGTGCTGGGAACGGTTGTTTTATATAACCTTGGTGTTATGAGTTATGTGGAACGTTCCAGAGAGCTTGCTACTCTTAAGGTTGTAGGCTTTAGGGATAAACATATTGGTAAAATACTTATTAGCCAAAATGTCTGGCTTACAGTGCTTGGTGTGATAATAGGCTTACCATTAGGAGTTATTGTATTAAAGGTGCTTATTGTGGCCCTTGCTCAGGAATATGAGCTTAAACTGGTAATGGGTGCGTTAACATATGTTGTAAGTATATTGGTTACATTTGGAGTGTCATTGGTAGTGGGACTTTGGGTATCAAAGAAGAATAAGGATATTGATATGGTTGAGGCTCTTAAAGGGCGTGAATAAGATTATTAAATCTCTGGGTACTGAACAGAATTTCGGAACCTGGAGATTTTTTATTAACTTTATTAAGATAAAGTATTGAAAAATTGATTTGAATTTGATAGAATAGATATGTTAATTTGATCGGAAAAATTTAATATGGAATGGAAAGGAAGCGATTAATTATGGATAATAAAATTAGTTTTTTTAGCTCGGTCAGAACAAGAATTGTACTTACAGTAGCAATAATGGTACTTATTGCAGGATTTTCGATTAAGGGCATTTATGATGTGAATGTGTCTAAGATTATAACTTCAAATAATCAACATTATATTGAGGATCTTGCTATAGCTTATGGTTCAATGATTGAATTACAGATAGAAGAATCTGGAACAGAAGCTGTTTTGACAGCGGATTTATTGGAGAAACAATTAGCAGGAGTTGGACTTGATGGCATTGAAAGTAGTTATGTATATGTAGTTTCGCCAACAGGTACAATGTTATATCATCCTACACCTGAGAAGATAGGACAACCTGTTGAAAATGCAGCAGTATCATCTGTAGTAGATAAGATTGCAAAAGGTGAGAAAATTGCAAATGAGGTTATAGAATATGAGTTTAATGGTGCTAAGAAATACGCTGGTATGTATGTTAATGATGCACAGGATTATATTCTTGTAGTAACAGCTGATGAAGATGAAATATTTGAACCGCTTACATCTTCGCAGATTACCGGTTTGGTAACACTTATTGTGGTGCTTATTGTTGCTGTTAGTCTTGGTTGCGGTTCGGCGTATATAATTATTAAGCCTATTAATATATTGTCAAATCTTACATTAAGATTGGCAGATATGGATTTTATTGATGATGGTACACAGGCTAAGTTAAATGCAAGAAAAGATGAAACCGGTAGAATGAGCAGGGCGTTATCTGTTTTAAGAGATTCTTTAGTTAATGTTGTATCAGGTATTAGACAGAAGAGTGGTCAGGTTATGGAAGCTTCAGATGCTATGAATAGCAATGCTGTGGAAACTAATACGACAATGACACAGGTTGAGATTGCCATTAATGATATTGCACAAGGTGCTTCATCACAGGCAACAGATACGCAGAAGGCTACAGAGAATATCATTGTTATGGGTAATATGGTAGAGGCAACAAGGGATGAAGTTGATAAGCTTCTTGAATACGCAACAGAGATGCAGGATTCAACTTCTAAAGCAGAAAGTATTCTTAATCAGCTTGATGATATTAATCATAAGGCGGAAGAGTATATTGATGAAATCGCAAAACAGACTAATACAACTAATGAGTCAGCATTAAAAATTAGTGAAGCTACAAAACTTATAACAGCAATAGCAGAAGAAACTAATCTTTTGTCATTAAATGCATCAATTGAGGCTGCAAGAGCAGGAGAACAGGGAAGAGGATTTGCTGTTGTTGCTGCTGAGATTCAAAAGCTGGCTGAACAGTCAAATGAATCGGCACAGCATATTGAAGAAATAATTCAAGGTTTATTACAGGATTCCGAAAAGGCTGTTGAGACAATGAATGATGTTAAAGTGATTATGAAGACGCAAAGTGAACATGTTGAACAGACTGAGAATGCATTTAAGCAGATTAATGACGAAGTTCAGCTTTCGGTAAGAGGAATTAATGAGATTTCTGAAAAAACAAGACAGCTTGATGAAGCAAGAGTAAATGTTGTTGATGTAGTTCAAAATCTTACAGCAATAGCAGAAGAAAATGCGGCAAGTTCTGAAGAGACTTCAGCATCCGTTACTGAGGTATCAGCAATTGTTGATGAGATTTCAGGAAAAGCAACATCACTTAAAGATATTGCAAGAGAATTGGAAGATAGTATGAGTATCTTCAAAGTATAAGATTAAAAATATAATGATTCCACTTTTGTCACAGATGCTCATTGATTATATTATAATAGATGAACAAGTTGCTACAACAGGAATTAATGGATAAGCGAGGTTTATATTATAAATTAAATTGTTCAATGTAAAAATGTAATTGATAAAAGACTTTCTTTTAGGTATTATATACTGGTAAAGGAGGTCTTTTTTATTATGAGTAAAAAAGTTAAATATGTTTTATTACTAATCATAGTGGGGATCTTGGTTGTAATTAGTGTTATGTTTGTTAAGAAAAAATATTTTGATAAAATGGATTCTGTAATTAGTATATATGATGAAGATAAAAATAAGTCTTCGATATATGTTAATTCGAAGTATGTTGGTGAGGTGGAAGGTGAAATTACAATTGAAAATAATATGAATAATAGTTCATATTATCTTTGTTCAGATGAAGCGGTATATTTTATGAACAACGAGAAAATAGAAGAAGTTGGTAAGGGAATAGAACTTGTTGCTATTGCAAATAACTCAAGTGAAGCATTACTTGTTAATGGAGAGTACAGTGAATTGTATATGTATAAAGCTTCTAAGTTGGAAGTGATTGCAGAAGAAAGTATTAATATGGCTTCGATTTCCGGAGATGGTAAGACTTATGCATATACAACAAGTGAAGCGGCATATGTGGGAAGTGAGCCGGGCAAGGAAGTGAAGGTTAGTGATGTGGTAATTTCTCATATATCAGATAAGGGAGATTATATTTATGGTGTAAGATATACAAATGCTGAAGATGAGAGTACAAAATTTGATTTATTGTTAATTGATGATGCCGGTAAGACTAATGTAATATCAGAAAATGTTACAAGTATTAATGGATTGAATGCTACAGGTACAGAAATTATGTATTCTACAGCAGAAGGAACATTTGTATGCATTGAAGGAAAAGAAAGTAAAAAGATTACAGACGGTCAGGTGTATAGTATATATTATTATGATAATGAAAAATCTGCTTACGGAGATTTTTGGTCCATAGATACCTTGAAAAATGTTGTATGCGAAGTAATAAATGATACTGGAGACAGTAACGAAAGAGCAATATGTTTAATTTCTAAAGAATATGTAGCAGAAGAAATAGTGACAAATTGTTATGAATTTTTGTCAATTAACGATAAAATGTCAAAAGTATATTATATGGATAAGGAAAATACTCTTTATTGTGTGAACACAAAGAAAGGGGCAACGGCTGAAAAATTAGCCGAAAATGTTGATTTTGCACGGGTATCTCCTAATGGAAAGCATGTATATTTTGTTAGAGAGGATATTGATTTTAGCATTCTTTATCACATAGAGAATGGTCCTTGGCGTACTGCTCGCCGCCGCAGGAGTTGATATCTTCGATAAAAACTTCGTAT
>CAZESO010000117.1:0-7253 GCA_964515325.1 uncultured Roseburia sp.
GTATGGAAAAAAATCTTACAGACATAAGTATTACGAGAGCTGTTTGTGAGGCTGAGGACAAGATTTTGATTCTATGTGGAGAATCTAATGATAATAAGGATAACATTATTGGATGTTATAAATATCATAACCAAAAGATTTCCACAAATATAATATCAAAATCCAAAGTTTATCCACATATTGAAAATGTAGAATCCACATTGGCTGCTATAAAAGATTATATTTAACCTTTTTTAATTGGACTCTTTGCAGGAGTTCCTGCTTTTCGGGGATACTTTTTACCAGTGTTTTTGAATTTATCAATAACAACAAATTTTCTGCTAATATCAGAATTTGGAATGGTAAAAAGTATCTCTTCTTTTATTTTTCCACCTAAAAGATTAACTGCATATTCGCCATCTTTTATTTCTTCATCAGAATCTCCAGCTTTATAAGAAATAAACTTTCCACCAACCTTTATAAATGGAACACAAAATTCAGCTAAAACTGCCATATTAGCTACAGCCCTTGAAACACAAAAATCAAACTGTTCGCGATATTCAGCTGAATTTCCTAACTCTTCGCTTCTTCCATGAATTGCTGAAATCCCTGTAAGTTCTAGTAATTCAATAACTTCATTTAAAAAATTAATTCTCTTATTCAAAGAATCTAACAGAATTATGTCAACTTGCGGATAAGCTATTTTAAGTGGTATGCCCGGAAAACCGGCACCGGTACCAATATCTATAAGTTTTACTTTACTAGAACACTTGGATAAATCAATCGCTTTAATCAATGACAAGCTATCTAGAAAATGCTTAACAATAACCTCTTCAAATTCAGTAATTGCAGTAAGATTCATAACCTTATTTTTTTCAACAAGATATTCATAATATTTAATGAATTGTTCTATCTGTTTGTCACTAAGCTCTATATTTAATTCACTTAATCCGGATTTAAATATTTCTAAACCCTTTTTGTATTTTGAATCCAAAATCTTTCTCCTCCATTTTATTATATCGCCCCAACGAAATCACAAAACAATTCTTTTCCCTTTCGCGAGATGCTCATCTAAAATATATTTTCTACTTCTTTAAATAAACCAACAACACAGAAATATCAGCAGGCGATACACCTGATATTCTTGAAGCCTGTCCTATGGATACCGGTTTATAAAGATTAAGCTTCTGTATCGCTTCGCGTCTTAATCCGCTTACCTGACTATAATCAAAATCTTCAGGCAATTTTCTTCTTTCAAGCTTTGCAAACTGCTCTACCTGACGCTGCTGTCTTTCAATATAACCTTCATATTTGATTTCTATATTAATCTGCTCAATTACATCAGCCGGTAATTCTTCTCTTTCAGGGTCAATCTCTGCAATATCTTCATAAGAAAGCTCCGGTCTTCTGATTAATTCAGCTAAATTACTGCCTGTCTTGAGACTTGTGCTACCATGCTTTTCAAGGAATTCCTGAATAGTTTTATTAGCACCAACCGGTGAATTTTCAAGTCTTTCTATTTCTTTGGCAATCAATTCTTTCTTTTTTACCACATAATCATATCTGGCCTTTGGTAATAAACCTGCATTATAACCTATTTCTGAAAGTCTTAAATCTGCATTATCCTGACGCAAAATAAGCCTGTATTCTGCACGAGATGTCATCATTCTATAAGGTTCATGAGTTTCCTTCGTTACAAGGTCATCGATTAATACACCTATATATCCCTGTGAACGGTCAATTATAATCTGCTCTTTTCCCAAAACAGATAACGCTGCATTGATACCTGCTATAAGTCCCTGCGCTGCCGCTTCCTCGTATCCTGAACTTCCGTTAAACTGTCCACCACTAAAAAGTCCTTTAATTGCTTTAAATTCAAGTGTTGGATTAAGCTGTCTTGGATTAATACAATCATACTCAATAGCATAAGCATTTCTTACTATCTTAACATTTTCAAGACCAGGAACAGTTCTGTACATGGCATACTGAACATCCTCAGGCAAAGAACTTGACATACCACCAAGATACATTTCATTTGTATATAAACCTTCCGGCTCAATAAATACCTGATGTCTGTCCTTGTCAGCAAATTTAACTACTTTATCTTCAATTGAAGGACAATATCTTGGTCCTGTACCTTCTATCATACCTGAGAACAATGGACTTCTGTCAATATTATCTCTGATAATTTTGTGTGTTTCAGGATTTGTATATGTGAGCCAGCATGAAACCTGTTCCTTTTGAACTGATTCAGGATCAGTTTCAAATGAAAATGGAACTACTCTTTCATCACCTTTTTGTTCTTCCATCTTTGAAAAATCGATACTTCTCTTATCAACTCTAGCCGGTGTACCTGTTTTAAATCTATACATTTCAATGCCTAAAGCCTTTAATGAATCTGTTAAATGATTAGCTGCCTGAAGGCCATTAGGTCCTGTTGGATTGCTAACATCACCATAAATACATCTGGCTTTAAGATAAGTTCCTGTACATAAAACAACTGCCTGTGCGTAGTATGTTGCACCGGAAAATGTCTTAACACCAACTATCTTATTATCTTGGGCTAATATTTCAGAAACCTCGGCTTGTCTGATTGTAAGATTTTCTGTATTTTCAAGGGTATCTCTCATAGATTGTGTGTAATCCTTCTTATCAGCCTGAGCTCTCAATGAATGTACAGCCGGTCCCTTTGACTTATTTAACATTTTTGACTGTATAAATGTTTTATCAATATTTTTACCCATTTCACCGCCAAGAGCATCAATCTCACGAACCAAATGTCCCTTCGAACTTCCTCCAATATTTGGATTACATGGCATAAGTGCAATACTATCAACACTTACAGTAAACATTATAGTATTAAGACCTAATCTTGCAGAAGCTAAGGCAGCTTCACAACCTGCATGTCCTGCACCGACTATTACAATATCATACTTTTCTTCTAATAAACTTGCCATCTTAAAGTCCTTTCCATTTCAAATACCAATATAATAACTAAATTATTATATTTTACTTACCCATACAGAATTTACTAAATATTCTGTTTACTAAATCTTCTTCAACTGCTTCACCAACAACTCTTCCCAATGATTCATAAGCATTCATCAAATCAATTGTAAAGAAATCCTCCGGCATTCCATCATTTATACTATTCTCAACCATTACAATACTTTCATAAGACTTGAGAATATCATCCTTCTGTCTCATATTTGTAATAAATACCTGATTATTAAAATCAATCTCACCATCAAAAAACATTTCTTTTATAATATTTTCCAAATCATCAATACCTGTTCTCTCTTTTGCTGAGATATTAAGTATTCTTCCATCAGTATATTTCTTAATGTCAGAAATATCAATCTTTTCTTCCAAATCTGACTTATTAAGTAATATAATTGATTTTCTACCATTAATCAATTCTAAAATTTCTTTATCGCTATCATCAAATTCTCTTGATGCATCTGCAACATATATTATTAAGTCAGCTTTTTCAGCACTTTCCTTCGCTTTATTTACACCAATTTTTTCAACTGTATCATCAGTTTCTCTAATACCTGCTGTATCTACAAGTTTAAGATTAATTCCATGTATTTTAACATTTTCTTCAAGAGTATCTCTTGTTGTTCCTGCAATATCAGTAACAATAGCTCTGTCTTCTCCTAAAAGTGCATTTAATAATGAAGATTTACCTGCATTCGGTTTGCCTAAAATTACTGTTTTAACTCCTTCACTTATTACTCTTCCATTATCAGCAGAATCAATAAGCTTCTTTAATTCTGTCTTAATTTCTCGTGTTATTGTAATAAGCTTATCTCCATAATTATCCATTTCGTAATGTTCCGGATCATCTAAGGCAGTTTCGATAAATGCAATTTCATCAAGTATTCTGTCTCTTATATTCTTTATAACATTTGACACATTTCCTTTTAACTGTGTAACAGCACTGGATAATGCATATTGACTTTCTGCATTTATGACATCAATTACAGCTTCAGCCTGAGACAAATCAATTCTTCCATTCAAAAATGCTCTCTTTGTAAATTCGCCAGGTTCAGCAAGTCTTGCTCCTGACTTTAAAACAAGTTCAAGCACTTTATTCACAACAATAACACCACCATGACAGTTAATCTCAACTGTATCATCAGTAGTGTAAGAATGTGGTTTCTTCATAACTGTAACTAACACTTCATCTATAACATTATCATTATCAACTATATGACCATAATGAACTGTATGACTTTTAACATCCAATAAATTTTTTCCATTTACAGACTTAAAAATCTTGGAAGCTACTTCAATAGCTGTGTCTCCACATATTCTGATTATACCTATACCTGAATTACTCATTGCTGTAGATATTGCTGCAATTGTGTCTGAATAAAACATATTTTCCTCCATAAAAAAAACAATTAAGAGTCTAATTTATTGCTGGCAAAATTAGACTCTTTCTCGTTTTTATCATCTTACGACGCTTGGCATCCTACCTTTTTAACATTACTACTACATGTCTGTATGGTTCTTCACCTTCACTCTTTGTGAATACATATCTGTCATTTTGAAGTGCAGAATGAATTACTCTTCTTTCATATGGATTCATTGGTTCCAATGAAACAGGTCTCTTTGTTCTCTTTACTTTGAAAGCTATATTTTTAGCAAGATTTTCTAATGTTTTTCTTCTTCTTTCTCTGTAATTTTCAGTATCTAACTTAATTCTTAAATAACCTTCATTATTCTTGTTAACAACAAGGCTTAATAAATACTGTAAAGAATCTAATGTCTGTCCTCTCTTACCGATTAACATACCCATATCATCACCAGAAACATCAACATTCACACAATCTTCTTCAAATGTAACTGTAACATTTACACCATTTAATCCCATTGCTGCAAATACTTTATTTAAGAATTCTTTAACTGTCTTTTCAATTTCTTCGTTTGATAAATTTGGAGCTTTCTTTTCAGTTTTTACTTCCTTAACAACAGTTTCTTTTTCAACTTTAACTTCTTTTGCTTCATTAACTACTTTTTCTTTAATTTCATTAACGATATCTGTTGTTTCTGACTTTTCTCTTGCCTTAATTTTAGCAGGTCTGCTTCCAATACCGATAAATCCGGCACTACCTTTATCAATTACTTCATATTCTAATCTGTCACTTGTTATACCAAGATCCATAGTTGCATTTGTTATAGCATCACTTACTGTTTTTGCTGTGTATTCCTTAAATTCCATCCTCAATATCCTCCTATAGTCTATTTCTTATTCTTCTCATTGTATGATTTTACCATATTTGCCTTAGCTGCAATACTCATCTTCTTATCTGATGTAGAAGCTGATGTATTAGATGATGAACTACTACTCTGTGTAGAAGTTGTCTTCTGTGTAGATGCAGGCTTATTCTCATACTTAATATTTTTTACATTTACATTTGCTACTTCTGTAATTTTTCTTGGTGGTAAACCTTGAGCAACTCTCTTCTTATTAACCTTCTCTATATTCTTCTTTATTATATCATTAACATCTAATTTATCAAAATACATATTAATAAAGATTTGCTGTACCATCTGTACAACTGAACTGATTACCCAATAAATACCCATACCTGCTGGGAGTGTATAACACAAAAATGCTGACATAAGTGGCATAAACATCATTGTTGTGTTCATTGACTGCATCATTGGATTATCTTCCATACTTGAATCAGTCTTATTTCTAGACTGTGATATTTTCATACTAGCAAACTGTGAAACAGCGGACAATATAGGAATTAAAAGAGCCCACCATATTCCATTTCCCATTTCTGATGATGGAGATTTACTTAAATTAATTCCTAAGAACTGATAAACATCATTTATCTGTTCACTTTCTTTATAAAGATTTTCGTTATTAGCCTTTAAATCATTTAATAAAGATTCTAAATCTTCATCACTCATTTTACTATATTTTTCTAATAACTTTGCACTTTTACTATTTTCTTCTATTAACTTGTCCCAATCTTCAACCTTTTTAATATTCTCTACAATAGTCTCAGAATATTCATACATTTGGTCATATTGATTCCATGAATCTACTGTAAGATTACTAAACTGTTCATAAACAACCTTTATAGCTTCTTCTTTATCTTTATCAGTATAATACTGTTCAACTAATTTGCTATAATTTTGAAATTTAGTTTTATCTTCTTTTTCTAATTCATCTGCATCAACAATTAATTTATTTATCTTATCTAACTCTTTGTATTCATCAATACTTTCATATGCAACTTCACTTACTGCATAATACATATCTTCAACATCACTAACATATGCCGGCATTGAAGATATAACAGCATAAAGAGCCAATAAAATAGGCATCTGTATTAACATCTGTCCACATCCACTTGATGCAGATGTACCATATTTATCATATACAGCATTTGTTTCTTCACGCATTTTGACCATTGATTCCTGATCAGTTTTATTTCTGTATTTCTTCTGAATAGCCTGAAGCTCAGGATTCATTACAGACGATAATCTTGTGAATTTATGCTGCTTTATTGTCATTGGTAATAATAATAATTTAACAATAACAGTAAATAAAATAATACATATACCAATATTAGCAATTCCTATTATGTCCAAAAATTCATATAATGCATTCATTACATATCCAAGGACTTTAGCAACCCATTGTACTAAGAAAAAATCCGCACAATTACAACTACAACTGCTTAAAAACATTAATATTTTCCTCCTTATTATGGAACAGGATCATATCCACCTCTCGAAAATGGATTACATCTCAATAATCTTTTTGAAGCTAAATAAGTACCTTTAAATGAACCATATTTTTCAATAGCCTCCAACGCATACTGCGAGCATGTCGGATAATATTTACATTTTATATCCCCTTTATAGGGTGAAATATTTTTTCTATAGAATTTTACCGTTCCCAGTAATATTTTTTTCATTTAAAATACTCCAATTAATTCAAAACATCATGCATTTTTAATAAATGTTTAAATGCACTTTCAATTTCCCAAAAATTTTTACCTTTTGCATTTACTCTTGCAATAACTACAATGTTTAAACCACTATTAAACAAATCTCTGTTGAGTCTGTAGCTTTCTCTTATCAATCTAGCTATACGATGTCTTACTATACTATTTCCAACTTTTTTACTAACCGATATTCCGAGCTTGCTTTTACCATCGTCATTTTTAAGTACATACATAACTAAGTATTTATTGGCTAAAGATTTACCATTTTTATAAACGATGCTAAATTCGCTGTTACTT